>NZ_CAAAFR010000014.1:0-25233 GCF_900634745.1 Protofrankia symbiont of Coriaria ruscifolia | reverse complement strand
GTGTCGGCGGCACCCCGCCGGGTGGCAGCGGGACCGTGACCGGGGCGGCCCAGACGCTGCCGTTCACCGGCCTGTATACCGGCATGTTGCTCCTTGTGGCGATCACTCTGCTCGTCGCCGGGATCGCGCTGCTACGGATCGTTCACCTGCGCCAGGCGGACCGGGCCTCCTGATGTCCGCGCGCACCGCCGGTCCCCCCGGACCATCGTCGGCCCTCAGCAGCGTCCTGCCGCACGGCTCGTCCCGGCTCACCCGAGGAGCCGGCACGATTCTGTTCCTGTTCGTCCTGGCCGTGCTGCTGGCCTACCAATACCAGCTGCGGCACCTGGAAGCCGTGGGCGCCGCCCGGCTGTTCGGGCTGGGAACCCCGACACTGGCAGCATTGCGGGCACCGATCGTGTACTTCGGGCTCGGTCGCCCGGACGCATTCGGTCTCACGATCACCCCGGAGTGCAGCTCGACGCTGCTGATCGCACCGGTGTTCCTCATCGGCGGAGCGATGCTGTTGGGGCGGCGGATGACCCCCCAGCGCGTGCTCGCAGCGGTGGGGGCAGCCGCGTTCCTGCTGGTTGTGGGGAACCAGCTGCGGATCGGACTGATCGCCTACCTGATCTCCGAGCTGGGTTTCCACACCGGCTACGAGTGGGGCCACCTCGTCCTCGGGACCGTCGTCAGCATCGTGTTCATCGGTGCCAGCCTCACCCTGCTCGTCGCCGTGCTGAGCACCGGACGGACCCACCGGCAACGGGCGGCGGCATGACCAGCGACCGGCTGCTGTTGGGGGTCGGCGCCGCGCAGGCGATCGCGCTGGTCATGAGCGTCACCTTCCTCACCTACGTGCTGGTCATCGTCGTCCCGTTCCTGCGCTGCCGGCGCCGCACTCCCGGGGACGCGGCCGGCTACAGCTGGCATTTCTTCGTCCCTGCCCGGGACGAGGAGAAGGTCATCAGTACCACCATCGGCTACTTGCGTGGCTCGTTCCCGACCGCGCACGTCTGGGTCATCGACGACGCCAGCACCGACACCACCGGGCAGATCGTGGCAGACGTCGCCCGCGACGACCATGTCCACGTCGTCTCCCGCAGGTTGCCCGACGCCCGCACCGGGAAAGGAGAGGCGCTCAACGCCGCCTACCGGCAACTCGACGCCTGGCTCCCCGCCGGCGCCGACCGCGATCGGGTGATCGTCGGTGTGGTCGACGCGGACGGCAGGCCGGCCGCCGACTGCCTGGACGTGTGCGCGGCCGGCCACCTGTTCGGCGACCCGGACGTCAGCTCGGTCCAGGTCTGCGTCCGGATGGTCAACCGGGACGAACGCCGCCCGTTCCCGCACCGGGGCCGGTACGCGAACGCGTTCGGCCGGACCCTGGTCCGCCTGCAGGATCTGGAGTTCCGCGCGGCGATCTCCGCGATCCAGATGAACCGGCGACGCACCCGCACCGTCGGTCTCGGCGGCAACGGCCAGTTCAGCCGGCTGTCCGCGCTCGACGACGTCCGCGCCGCGTTCGGCCGACCCTGGCACGGTGCGTTACTAGAAGACTACGAACTCTCCCTGCACCTGCTCCTCACCGGGCACCGCAACGAATACACCGACGATACCCTCGTCGACCAGGAAGGCCTCCCCGACTTTCGCCGGCTGCTGACGCAGCGGACCCGCTGGGGTCAGGGAACCATGCAGTGCGGCAGCTATCTGCCGAAGCTGTGGTCCTCCCGCCACGTTCCCACGATCGGCGCGCTGGAAGCCGCCTACTACCTGCTCCAACCCTGGCTCCAACTCGTCGGAACCCTGGTCTACCCCGTTCCGGTCGGCGTTCTCATCTACAACTTCGCCGCGTATCCCGACACCATGACCGGCTGGTTCGCCGGAGAAGGATGGCTGCTATTCCTCGTTTATATTGTGTTCGGGCTCGGCCCGTTCGTCGCCTGGGGGCCGATCTACGTACGCCGCTGCGAACCGCAGCTCGGAATGATGCGTGGGCTGGCCCTGGGTTTCGCTTACGCCGCTTTTATGATCACCTTCTACATCACCTCCTGGCGAGCGTTCGGGCGTATCCTCCGCCGACGCCGCGACTGGGCAAAAACTCGGCGTAACGCCGAGTTTTTGCCCGACAGTGCGGCCACCTGATCCCTGTGTGGCCCTGAACTACTCAGTTTTCCCGCTCAGATCACCATCACCTCGCCTGCCTCCGCACGGCGAAGAAAGAGATCTCATGAAACTCAGGACAAAGCGCGCCACCCGGGTCGCCGGAGCATTCACTCTCGCCGCCGGGCTCGCGCTCGCGGCCGCATCCCCGGCCGTCGCTGCTCCCCCGAACACAGCGATCGGTCTGCAGGCCACCGGAACGATCGTCGCCGGGCCGTTCGCAGTCAGCACCTTCCCCGGCAGCTCCCCGAACAGCCTCGTCAACATCGGCGTCCCCGGACTGCTCAGCACCGGCGCGGTCAACACCGCCGCGGGCAACGTCAACGCCAGCTCGTCCGTGGACAACCTCGCCGTCACCCTGTCCGCGATCGCCAGCCTCAGCGCCGGGACCGTCACCTCAAGCTGTGCCTTCGACCCGAACACCAGCACCGTCAGCGGAACCGCTGGCTTGACCAACGCGGCCTTCACCGTTCTCGGTGTCCCCACCGGTCTGGCCGCGAACCCGGCGCCCAACACCGTCGTCGGTATCCCCGGCGTCGCCACCCTGACCCTCAACCGGCAGAGCACCGCCGGTGACGGCACCCTCACCATCGACGCGCTGGTGATCTCGCTGCTCGGCAGTGCCCAGAACGTCACGGTCGCGACCTCGGTCTGCAACGCCGCCGATCTCGCCCCCGTCCCGCTCATACCGGCCAACGTCGCGGTCGGTGCACTGGCCATGCTGCTCATCGGCGGAACCAGCTTCCAGATCCACCGCCGCCGGAACCTGGCAGACCCAGTCACCTAACCTCGATTTCCGGTCAGGAAGTTGAATTGAGGTCGGGTGTCAGCTCGGGTCGGGCCGGGGATCGGACGCTTACCTGACCGCACATGAAAACCGCACGTCCCGCCGAGGATATCTGTTCCCGGCGGGACGTGCGGTGCTCGTTGAAACGGGTTTAGAAACCGACATGATCGCCCATAGTAGTCGGAATCAAATAACCTGCGCATCTCGCGCTTCCCGCAGGCCCGTGACCTGCGAAGACGCCCCCGAGCGTGCGTTTGTTATTTCATAACTGATCCATAGTCATAGTGCATAAAAACCATTCGCCCCGAACCTGTAGGTGCCAGATACCGGGTTCGGGTCATGCGGGTCTGTTGCGTTATGGGAAAGCAAGATATGGCGGACCCTGCCTGAATATTGATCAGACCACCAGGGTGAGCTCGGTGAAGGCAGCCGACACCCGCAGATGTGGGTCGGCCTCGACGCCGAGTTCGTAGTGGCCACGGCGGACGTTCCGCACGAAGGCGTGCCCGGCGCCGACTACTTGGGTGGAGCGGAAGCGTTTCAGCCCACGCATCGGCCGCAGCCGGGCTTTCAACTGGCTGTGATCACTCGATCCGGCTGTTCGCCCACCACGCGTCGATATGACAGGCGTCGTGCAGCAGCTCGTCGAGGATCCTTGGGTAGGCCGCAGCCTGGTCGGTGGTCACCTCGACCGGGCGGACCGCCAGCACGCTTTCCCTCGGGCAGGAAACGGAACCCGGTGAATTCTGAGACCGGGACCCGGTGGACGGACAGCACGTCGACGCATCCGCCTCCGGTGTGCCGCCGGTATCCGTCCAGGTCAGGCCATGTTTCGGCCACAGCCAGAAATGATCGATCCGGCCTATCGACTATGAAATGGCCCTACCTTCATGCTCGCAAACACCACCATCATCATCAGATCTGCAACGCACAACACCAGAAAGATCCAAAAAAGCGATCATCGGAAATCGTTCGGTGCATCCGGGCTGAGACCTGGTGAGCGATGGTCATGCCGGTAAATCTCCACCAGGGAAAGGCATGTTCCCCTGGGCGACCAACACCCGCCTGCGCCTACTCACCCGGGGTGCCTGCGGCTACCGGGAACCCGAAGCGCTGATCGCCAGGGCGACGCTGGCCTGCGGCGGCTTGGACGTCACTCTCCCGGGCCGAGCCACATGATCCTCGATCAGCCACCCACGGATCTATCGCAAGAGCCCGAAATTCTCGCGTGCGGGGACATCCGGGGGTACCTTTATAGGGACATCTCGGGCACCTTTTGGTACGTCTATCCGCATGATCAGAACCAGGCCGGCGCACGACGACCAAGTTCGAATCATCGAAACGGGCGTACGTTTTCGCGGTGGCATGTAACAATCGCACGTGCAGGACGCCCTCTCGGGTTGGCTGGTGGAAGCGTCAGGAACTTCCATCTTCTGAAGCTCGGAGGGCGTCTTCGTGTTCGCCACACCGGTAAACACCCCAAACCGTTCGGTGCGTTCAGGCCCAGGGCTGTCGGCCAAAGGACCGGTAGCGGCGATTTCGGGAGTTGAGGGAGCATGCTGTCCGAGACCGTGTTCCACAGCGAGGAGCTACCGGCGATGGAACGGTTCGACGCCTGGCGTGCATGTATAAGCCGTACGCACGCGCCCATGCGGCTGGACTGTGAGCGTGCTGCGAACTTCCGGGCACACCAGCGGTTGATCGGATTAGGGGCTGTCTCGGTATGGCCCGCGACCTTCGAGCAGTTGGTCTTCTTGCGGACGCCGCGGCTGATCCGGCAATCCGACCCGGAGGTCTACCACGTATCCCTCATGCTTCGGGACGAGGCAGTGGCCTCGTGGGGCCGGCAGGAGAATTCTTATCGGCCGTTCGACTTCCACACCAACGACTCCTCACGGCCGTATGAGATATGGACCGGACAGGGGCCGATCTCGTCCGTGGGCATCGAGGTCCCCAAGGCCCTGCTGCCCTTACCGGGGAGCAGGGTCGATCAGGTGATCGGGCGGCACATGTCGGGACGGGAGGGAATCGGTGCGCTGTTGACGCAGTTCCTCACCCGGCTCGCGGCTGACACCGGGCCAGGACAGGCGAACCCCTCGACCCGACGAAAGCCCACCTGGTCCGGGTCGTCGAGTACGACGTCCCCGACCGTGACGGCGACGGTAACGGCGAACCGATCGCCCTGATCACCACCATCCTCGACCCCGGCGAGGCCACGGCCACCGCCCTGGCCACGGCCTATCACCAGCGCTGGGAACACGAAACCGCGAACCGGCGGGTCAAGACCTACCTGCGCGGCCCCGGCAAGGTCCTGCGCTCGAAGTCACCCGGCGGGGTCTACCAGGAGATCTGGGGCTACCTGCTCACCCACCACGCGATCGCCGCCCTGATCTGCACGGCCGCGACCGCCGCCGGGATCGACCCCGACCGGGTCAAGTTCAAACGCACCGTGAGAGTCATCCGCCGGCAGGTCTCCGACCCGCCGGCCTTTTCCCCCTGATCAGCAGCGCCACGCCCTCGACCAGATCATCACAGAGATCACCCGCCCCACGAAGCTCAACGAACACCGCGAACGCACCTACCCCCACGTCGTGCGACGCGCCGCCCCGAGCCGCTTCCCCGTCAAGAAACCCGGCCAGCGCGGCACCCGCCACCCCGCCCCACCCACGATCAGGCTCGCCAATCCCGTAAAACCCCAGGCAGCAGCTTGATCAAATTAGGCTAAGTGGCATTGCGTGTAGACCTGCAGCCACCCGGCCCGTCCTGGGGGCTGGTCGGTCCAGCGGCTTGACGACCATAGTGGCGTCAGACCCGCAGCAGACCCCTGTGCACGAGCCGGAACCCCTTTTGGCGAGGAGGACTTCTCAGGACAAATGAAGGCATACGGAGATCGCCACCTCATGGAGATAGCCTCCGGGGTCAGAGATTCGCACGAGCGGGACGTAGCTCGTTCACATCGTCCTCACACGATGGTGCGGATAGCGTTTGCAGTATGCGCGTGCTGGTGGTGGAGGATGAGGTGCGGATGGCCGCGCTCCTGCACCGTGGTCTCGCCGAGGAGGGCTACGCCGTCGACCATGTCGGCGATGGCGTCGAGGCGGTCTGGCAGGCGACCGAGGTCGCCTACGACGCGATCATCCTCGATCTGATGCTGCCCGGTATCGACGGCTTCGAGGTCTGCCGACGGCTGCGTATGGCCCGGCGATGGTCGCCTATCCTCATGTTGACGGCCCGCGGAGACGTCAAGGACCGTATCCGCGGGCTGAATGTGGGCGCGGACGACTACCTTGCGAAACCTTTCAGTTTCGGCGAGCTGTCGGCGCGTCTTCGGGCACTTATCCGCCGCGGTGCACACGAACGACCGCCGACGCTGCGAGTGGGCGCTCTCCAGCTGGACCCGGCTTCGCGATGCGTGATGCACGGCGACCGGGAGATGGAACTGTCGCCCAAGGAATTCGCGCTGCTCGAACTCCTGATGCGACATGCCGGTGAGGTGCTCACCCGGACCTACATCCTCGAACACGTCTGGGACTTCGCCTATGACGGCACCTCGAACGTGGTCGACCAATACGTGCGATATCTGCGCAGGAAGTTGAGCGAGCCCGCGGGCGTCTCGGCGATCGATACCGTTCGTGGCGTCGGGTACCGGCTCGCGGTGGCGGCTGAGCCGAAGCGAGACTGACGGCCGTGCCGCTGCGGGTCCGTCTGTCACTCCTGTTCGCGCTCGGCACGTCGATCGTGTTGGCGCTTGCCGGTCTGCTTTTCTATCTACTGCTCCCGAACTACATCCCGGACGACGCCGAGGATCGCATCCGCAACGTCATGCTGGTCGCGACTGCCCCCACCATCGCCTTGTCGGGGCTCGCAGCGTGGTTTCTGTCAGGCGCGGCCCTGCGTCCAGTCGAGCGGATGCGCCGGCAGGCCGCCGCCATCGGCGTCTCCGACCTGGGTACCACCGCCGGTAGTGTCGACGGGAGCGCGCGGCTCGAGGTACCCGGCACTCGCGATGAGATCGCGGCACTGGCGGAGACGATGAACGACCTCCTGGCGCGGCTCCACGCTGCGCGCAGGCTCGACCGTGCCTTCATCGCGGACGCCGGCCACGAGCTGCGCACTCCGCTGACGATTCTGAAGGCCGAGCTGGAGCTGGCGTCCCGTCCGAGCCGCTCGCGCGACGAGCTGGCCGAGGCCGTTGCGAACGCCTCCGAGGAAACTGAACGTGTCATCCGGCTTGCCGAGGCGCTGCTCGCGCTCGCACGGATGGATGGTGGCGTGCCTGTCACCCATGAGCGTGTGTCGCTCCCGGACGTGCTCAGCCGGGCCGTGCGCGCTGCCAACGGCCAAGCGGAGGCCGCTGGCGTACGCCTGGTACTCGATGTCGACACCTGCCTGACGATCTCCGGAAACACCGATCAGCTCCGGCAGGCGGTCGACAATATGCTGACCAACGCGATCCGGCACGCGCCGGAGGATACCGTGGTTGACATCCGGGCCCAGTGGGTTCGCGCCGGTACCAGGACGGGAATCGCGGGGCCGGCGGTCGAGGTCGAGGTACGCGACCGCGGACGCGGACTGCCGGTCGAGTTCCTGCCGCACGCATTCGAGCGCTTCCGCCGGGCGGACGACGCCCGCGCCCGCCAGGACGGCGGAACCGGGCTCGGACTCGCGATCGTCGAGGCGATCAGCCGGTCCCACGGCGGCTCCTCCGCCATCGCAAACCATCCCGAGGGCGGCGCGGTCGTCGCGATCCTCCTGCCCGCGACCGGATCGGGGTGGTTCGGCGCCTGACCCACGACGCTCACACAGTCCTCACATCGTCGCCGCCGCGGATCACGCGGGAAGCTGACCCACGATCAACAAGGGTCTGACCGGTGGCGGACACACATCTGATCATCGGTCTGGGCTGCCTGCTCGCCGTCACGGTCGGGTTCCTGCTGTGGGCGCGCGCCGGCCGGGTCGTGCCGGTCGTGACCGCGGTGGCGCGCGCTGTCGCGCAACTCGCCTTGGTCGGCCTGGCGCTGCGCGGTGTGTTCGCCGCGCCCGCCGCCGCGGTGGCGGTGCTGATCGCGATGCTCGGCGCCGCCGCGTTGACTGCGACCAGCCGGCTGAAGACCTTTCCGCGAGCTGGGTCGGCGGTTCTGACGTCCTGTGTCGCCGGCGGTGCGGTGACACTGGGCATCGTGTTTGCCGTGCCAATCATCGACCCGTCGACGCGCTATCTCATCGCGCTTTCGGGCAGCATCTTCGGCGGCACGATGACGGCGTGCACGCTGGTCGGACGCCGGCTGGCCGACGGATTCCGGCACCGCCGCGACGAGGTTGAGGCGTGGCTCGCGATCGGTGCGACGCCGCGCCAGGCATGCGCACCGATCGCCCGCGCGGCGATCACCGAGGCGCTGGTACCCGCCCTCGACCAGACCCGTACCGTCGGTCTGGTGAGCCTGCCCGGAGCGTTCGCCGGGGCGCTGCTCGGCGGTGCGAGCCCGGCCGCGGCCGCCCGGTTCCAGATCGTCATCCTGGTCGGTCTGCTCGCGGCGGAGACGGTCGCGGCGGTCACCCTCGCCTACCTGCTCGGTGCGCCCAGCCCGATCCCGATCGATCCGGAGCCCGCCCCGCATTCCGAACCGCTCGCAGGACGACTCCGTCGCCTGATGGGCACCCGTGGTCACTGATGCTCAGCCGCCGTGGACGTGACGAACGACGAAGCGGCGGCGCTGGCCGGAATCGATCTGCTGGTGCCAGACGGCGTTATCACAGCCATGCTGGGTCCGTCGGGTCGCGGTAAGACCACGCTGCTGCGGCTGGTGGCCAGATTCGGCGACCCAGACGGCAGAATGATCATCTTCGATGCCGAGCTGCTGTTCGGTCCCGGACGCAGCATTCCTGCGCAGCGGCGGCGGGTTGGATACGTGTCACAGGAAGGCGCTTTGTTTCCACACCTGAACATCGCGGCCAACATCGGGTTCGGCCTGTCAGGCGCCGAACGTCACTCCGGGCGGCGCGTCGCGGAACTTCTCGATCTTGTCGATCTGGATGCAGGACTGCTCCGCCGGTTCCCGTACAAGCTTTCCGGTGAGCAGCAGCAGCGGGTCGCGCTGGCCCGCGCGCTCGCCCACGTCCATCCCCGGTGCTGCTCGACGAGCCGTTCTCCTCGTTGGACGCTGGACTGCGCCTGAGTACCGCCCGCTCCGTCATCGACGCGTTGCGCGCCAACCAGACCACCACGCTGCCGTCACCCACAACCAGAGCGAGGCATTGTCTCTGGCCGACCAGGTGGCCGTCATGACTGCCGGCCGCATCGCGCAGGCCGGCTCTCCGCAGGAGATCTACACCTCGCCCAGCAGCCCGACCGTCGCGGCCTTCGTCTGCGCGGCGGTCCTCGTGCCGGCCGTCATCAGCGGGCAGCACGCCCGATCCGAGCTCGGCGAACTCACCGTTCCCACCGGCTCCGAACAGGGCAACACGTGTGTTCTCATCAGGCCGGAACAGATCCGTCTTGCAGCCACGGACGTCGGCGACGGAGCCCTCGGCCAGATCACAGCGGTCCGGTACTTCGGACACGACGCGACCGTCCACCTTCGACTCGACAGGTCCACCTGCTCCTCACCGCACGGGTCCCAGGAACACGGCTACCGGACATCGGCACCCGAGTGCGACTGACCGTGGCCGGACCTGCCCTTCCCGCCACAGTGACGGCGTGACAGCCGACGGGACTCACCCGTCATCAGCTCACGGAACAGCGCGGCCGGATGCCGGTGCTGCCGTGCGGGCGAAGCGGCTGAGATCCTCGGCGGCGCTTCGGACTGTCACCATCACGACGACGCCGCTGCCGATCAACCGCGAGTCCCACGGCGGGGCTGCCCTTCGTTCACACGGTCCTCACATACACGGCGTTCTACCGTCCTGTTCGTCAACTCAGGCTGGAATCGGTGGCGAGCGCTGCACAGCGCCGATGGGTTGGAGCTCAAGCCGCACAGCCTTCAGTACTCGACCGTGCGAGCTTGCCGCCACCCCTGGATCACTCAAGGATTTCGATCACATGAGCGCGATCAGCGTCGGACAGGCCGTCGTTCTCGGCATCGTCGAGGGGGTGACCGAGTTCCTCCCGATCTCATCGACCGGCCACCTGAAAATCACCGAAGGCATAATGGGGATACCGGTCGACGACAGCGCCGTCGTCGGCTTCACTGCGGTCATTCAGGTCGGCGCGATCGCGGCCGTCCTGGTGTTCTTCTTCTCCGATATCCGCCGTTTCGCCACCGCCTGGGCACGCGGCCTGGCCAACCCCGAAGCCAGACAGAATCATGACTGCACCTTCACCTGGTGGGTCATCTACGCGACCGTTCCCGTCGTCCTCGTGGGACTCGCCGCCAAACCACTGATCGACGGACCGCTGGCGTCGCCGTGGGTCGTCGCCGGCTCACTGCTCGCCGGCAGCGCGCTGATGTGGTTCGCCGACAGGTTCGGCCGCCACAAACGCGGCGAGAACGACGTATCCCTTCCCGATGCCATCGTCGTCGGTTCGTCGCAGATCCTGGCCCTGCTGTTCCCCGGGTTCTCGCGTTCCGGCGCCACCATGTCCACCGCCCTTCTCCGCGACCTCGACCGGGTGGCGGCCACCCGGCTGTCGTTCTTCCTGTCCATCCCGGCGCTGACCGGCGCTGGACTGTACGAGCTGAAGGACGCCGTCGGCGGCGGCGTCTCCGTGCTGCCCCTCGCCGTCGGCACGCTGGTGTCGTTCGCCGTCGCCTACGCCTCGATCGCCTGGCTCCTGAAGTACGTCGCCGGGCACACCTTCGACGCGTTCGTCGCGTACCGCGTCGTCGTCGGCGTAGCGCTGTTCGGACTGCTGGCCACCTGGGCGCTGAACGCTTGACGCACAGTCCGAGTCACCCCGACGACGACCGAGACGAGTGCCCGTGCCCACGCCTGCCTCACGTCACCGCCGCCATGGCAGGGCTCCTGCTGGCGGCGCTCATGGCCGCGGTCGTCGGCCGGCACGGCACCCCGTTCTCGTTGGATGTCAACGTCCACCGCTGGGCGCTCGACCACCGCAGCCCCACGGTGACGGACGCCGCGATCGCGATCACCACCACCGGGAGCGGCGCCTGCGCCTACGCCCTGGCCGCGGCGGCGGGCGCCGTCGCGGTGCCCGGACGGAGGTGGTGGCGCGGTGCGGCGGTCGGGATCGTGGTCCTGACCGTGGGGCAGCTGCTCCGGACCTCGCTGGCCGTCGCCGTGGACCGCGCACGCCCACCCGCGTCGGACTGGGCCTGGCACGCCTCCGGCCCCGCGCTGCCGTCGGGGCACACCAGCACCTCCGCCCTCGTCGCCGTCGGCCTCGCCGCAGCCCTCACCCGCCGCAGTCGACGGCGCTCCACCCGGGTCGCGGCCGTCGTGGTACCCGCGACGTGGGCACTCGCCGTCGGAACCAGCCGCGTCTACCTCGGGATGCACTGGCCCACCGACGTCGCCGCCGGATGGCTCCTGGTCACCGCCCTTGCCTGCACGGCCCTGCCCCCGCTCGGCTCACTCCTCACGCGAATCACGCCCGGCCAGTCCGCCCGCTCGTGAGCACCTGCCCGGGCCTCGGCATGGTGCTCGCGTGGCTGGCCTCGCGAAGGGGAAACAGCGGGAGGAAGCCGCAACCCCGCTTGGCACGGCAGGACGCTCGGGTCCACCCGAAAGCCACCTGTCACGGGTAGGGAAGCAACAGGGTGAACCTCATCGGATCGATGTCCGTGGGGGTCGGTCTGCCTCCCGCGGTCCCGGCGAGATCTCGAGCGAGCGACAGGCCGGGCCCGGGCCCGCGGACGGTGTCGAGCCGGGCGTCGACCGCCGCCTCCCGCAGGGCGCGGCGGAGCCCCCAGGGCCAGAGATGGCCGCGGCGCACCAAGGCGGCCAGAACACAGGCCGAGGGCGCCATCGGCAGCCACACCGTGATCAACCTGTATCCGAGTACCGCGGCAACAGCCGCGGTGGCTGACTGCCACGATCGCCGCGGTGAGTGCCGCGTCGAGCGATCCGAAGCAGCCCGGGGAGGGCACCAGGGCGGATGCGGCGCTGGCCGCGAAGTACACAGCGAACACCGAGCCGGCCCCCATAGGTAGGTGCAGCGCCTGCACCACGAACCACAAGGTGGCGGCGTGCAGCAACGGGATCGCCGCCGAGCCGCCCCACAGCAGCGCCGCCCGGTTCGGCGCTCGGACGATCCCCGACAGCATCCGAAACTGCGTCGTGACGCGCGTCCGAACCCGGTGGAACGCTCGCCGGAACGGGGGCCGACAGCCAGCCGATCAGGAACATCCCGACCACCACCATAGCCACCGTTGCAACGGGTTCGCGGGGCGGACCGCTCAACCGCAGGAACCCGCCCGCCACGAGCGCCAGCAGCACCGCCAGATGCGTGACCATCCCCGCGGTGGCGTCGAGGCCGACCGCAGCCACCGCTTCCCGCAGGAGGATGATGACGGGCAGGCCGCTCGCCGCCGCCTCCAGCGCGGACAGCCCGAGACCCTCAAGGTCCAAGCCGAACAGCCGGGTACGGGACGGCATCGCGAACACGTCCGCGGTGTCGAGGTACGCCGGGAGGACCCGATCGGGGACCGCTCCAGTTAAACGCACGCTGTCGGCCGCTCCCATCCGCACCAGGCGGCAAAGCCGGTCGCCGGCGGGCCTGCTCCCGACGAGGAGTAGCCGGGCGTGCGGATGGCGTTGCCGGACCGCAGGCCAGCCACGGATGAGCATGTCCTGGCCCTTGCGCTCCGCCAGGCGAGCCACGCAGATCACGATCGGTCGATCCGACCATCCGAGATCACGGCGGATCTCCTCCCCACCGGCTCCGGGCCGGAACCGTTCGGTGTCGACACCGCCGGTGAGCCGCGCCAGTCGGGTACCCGGCGGTACAACCGTGAGCAGCCGGCACCGGGTGAAATCAGTGAGGAAGGTCAGCACATCGACCCGTGAGCCGACAGCGCGGACGAGCGACCGACCGCCGGGCAGCTGCGACCAACCCACCTCGTGCCCATGGCTCGAGGCCACCACCCGCTCGATCCCGGCCTCGCGTAGGACGGGCGCGGCGCTGACTGGCGATCCGATCTGAACCGGACGAACAGGACGGTAGAAGACCATGCATGTGAGGTCGATGTGAACGGAGGTGCCGGCTGGCCTGTTGAACGGTGTCAGTCGAGCTGTACTGGACGCGTCGGCTGAGGAATGGGCTGACGAAACGGATCCGGAATCGCCGAAGGCCGGACGTCACTGCGCTGGATGCCCTTGCGGGTGACGGCAACATAGCCGACGAGAACAATAATCATGATCGTGGCGATACCGCTGACCGGTCCATCGCCGAAGCCGACTCCGCTGCGGGCGTGCGGTTTGCCGAGCCAGTCGGCGAAGGAGGCGCCCAGCGGCCGTGTGACGATGTAGGCGAGCCAGAAAGCGGCAACCTCGTTCAGCCCGAATCGCCACCAGGCGACCGCCGGCACAACGATGATCGCTGCGAACATGATGCCCGACGGCAGGAAGCCGAGGTGCAGCGTGCTCGCTGTAAGGTCTCCAAGGGCGGTGCCGAGAGCGAAGGTCGCGAGCACCGTGGCCCAGTAGTAGGTCTCCCGACGGCGGGTCACGATGCTGTGGATCGACAGCGTTCCCTCACTGCGGTTCCACAGATAGAACACCGTGATGAGGACTAGAACGTAGAAGATCGTCGAGCCGATGTGCCCGATCGGCGGCCCATCCGCGGCCATGGTGCCGAAGACCGCCACCATCATCACGGCGAACCAGTAGATGGGTGCGTGATAACGCCGCACCCGGAACTGCACCCAGAGCGCACCGACGAAGCCGATGAGGCCGGTTGCCCCCGCGAGCAGCAGGTTGACATCTGCAAGGTAGTCTGCAGTCGCCTCGCCCATGCCGGTAGTCAGAATCTTGACGGCCCAGAACAACGCCGTGATCTCCGGAACCTTGGGAGCGAGGGGCTCACGGCCATGGATCTGACGGTACGACGAGGGCGGCATCGATGCTCTTTCTGGGAGGCGACATGAGCTCGATGATCATCTGTCGAGGCCATGTGCCGGCCGCGACGGGCGATCCGTCGGATGCGAGCTCGAAATGTGGGACCGCTGACAGAACATCACACTGAACGTGTGAAGGGCATGTGAGAGCCACGCCGGACCTCTACGACGAGGAGGTCCGACCCAGGCACGGGCATGTCCGCACTGTCTCGCATCTGGAGGTCACCTCTCCGGGGCGACGTATCAGGAACTCCAGCAGGAAATTGCCGTGGTGTCAGCTCGATCGGCGACTTACTGGCCGGGAACGGTGCGACGCGGGGTCAAGCGGGAGATAGCCGGCCGTCAGTACGACTGGCCGCTCCCCCACCACGGCACAGCAGCGCCCGCAGTCACCTACCGGACAACGTAGGAGAATTGTTTGGCGAGAAAGTCGCCGGCGCCGGCTTCCAACAACTCCGCCTCGCCCAGCTCGATGCGCATTCACAGAACAATGCCACCCTGCCGCCGAACGCCGGCTGGATCCCCGTGGAACGGGCGCGGTCGGATGACCGTCCTGAGGCGCAGGAAATCCTGGCCTGCTCTTCCCATCCGTGCGGCGGGCCGGCGCTCGGAGGTGCAGTCGTCGAGGTATTCTTCAACACGGTTCCGATTCATGCTTGCACGTTCTCGCAAACGATGAGTGGATATAGCGACACCGGCGCCGATCTAGCTTCATGTTCTTCACATTTGAGACCCCTATCCTCATGTCCTACGGCAAAAGTCCGAGTACTCGACGGCAGGCAGTAGCCCGCCTCGGGATTTTTTGTCGGCGGATAGAATGGAGTGTGTACCGTGGGGATAGAATCATCAGGTACGGCCCGGCCGGATCGCGGAGATAATAGGTCTGCGGTCCGACTGCCGATCCAACAGCAACCGCCCAGTAGCGGTCAGGAGAGCCAGAGTTCGCAGGTGGCCTGCGACATGACGCGACCGCCGCGGGTAGGACACCCGCGGCACGAATCGGGCCCGAACAAGATCCCTCAAATTACGCTATTCTTCTGGATCACAAAAATTGTCGCGACCACTCTAGGCGAAACGGGCGGAGATCTTCTTTCCCAGACACTGAAGGTCGGCTACGCGGTAAGCTCTATGATCTTTATTGGCCTTTTCATGATCAGTCTCGTGACGCAGGTGCGCGCAGATAGTCTCCATCCCGGACTTTACTGGACAGCCATCCTAACCACAAGCATGGCCGGCACAACGATATCAGATTTTATGAACCGGACAGCCGGGCTCGGCTATACCAGGGGCGCCCTGGTTCTCGTCACCATACTGCTCCTGGTGTTCATGGTGTGGCGATACTCCGGTCATTCCTTCGATGTCACAAGAATTGTGACCTTTAAGGGTGAGATGCTGTACTGGACAGCGATTCTCGTCTCCAACACGTTGGGTACTTCGCTGGGCGATTTCCTGTCCGACAGTTCGGGCCTGGGCTATGCCGGCGGAGCCATTCTGATCTGGAGTCTGCTGCTCCTTATCGCGTCCGCCAGGTACCACCGTCGCGTTCCGAATACGCTCCTGTTCTGGATGGCCTTCGTGTTGACCCGTCCGATGGGTGCCACGCTGGGCGACTTCTTCACCAAGCCCACGGTCAAGGGCGGACTCGGATACGGCACCGCTGGCTCATCCATGATTCTCCTGGCGGTCCTCGTCGTTCTCATTGTCGAGGCGCGGCGGCGGCAGGTGAAACAGCGGAGGAAGCCACTGTCTCGCTCGGCACAGCATGACGCCCGGTGATCCGAAACGTGGCCTGTCACGGATAAGAGAGCAGCAGGGTGAACCTCGTCAAATCAATGTCCGTGAGGGTCGGTCTGCCTCCCGTGGTCCCGACGAGATCCGTGCGAGCGACAGGCCGATCCCGTGTCCCGGTCCGGGCACGGTGGTCGTCCCCCAACGAAAAGCGTCCACGTGAGGGCTCAGACCAGCTCCTCATGCGTCCACTGTGGCTCACGCTGAGTTGCCTCCATGCCGCTCCCGGAGCTCTACGATGGATGCGACTCGCCCACGCATCTCGAGCACCGTTTTCATCAGTCCGGTCAGGAGGGGTCTGTTGCATTATGCGGAAGCAGAACATGGCTCGCCCTGGCGGGCTACTGATCAGATCGCCAGAGCGAGCTCGGTGAAGGCAGCCGACCCCCTTCGCGGTGTCGCCGCGCACGCGGAGCGTGCATCACCCCGAAAGCGTTACGCGTCAAGCTGTAGAGCAGGGACCACACCATGACCGTCCAGCCTGCCCGACGCAAGCCCCGTCCCGCAGCCAAACGCGCAGGTCAACACCCAAATCGGGGTTCTGGAGCCTCACACGCAGGAGCCCGGCGCTTCCCTTCTTGATCTGCCGTGACTGACGTTGATGGCTACGTCAATGGCGTCGCACGACCGGTGTGCTCTCCGAACGCACGAACACATACTCGTCGATCTCCTCTTGGCCGAATGCGGCCTCGTCGTCGGCCATGCGACTGTCTACCGGTGGGTGCAGCGGTTCACTCCGCTACTGATCGACGCAGTCCGGCCCTGCCGGCGCATTCCTGAGGATCGGTGGTTTGTCGAGGAGACGTATGTGAAGGTCCCGGCCGGTGAATCTACCTGTACCGCGCGGTCGACCAGGATGGGTAGGTCATCGACATCCTCCGCCGTGGCCACTATGAATTCGGCGTCGAGGCCGACCCGCATCTGCGGGTGTCGGCTGCCTTCACCGAGCTCGCCCTGGTGGTCTGATCAACATTCGGGCAGGGTCCGCCATGTCTTGCTTTCCCATAACGCAACAGACCCAGTGCAAACACAATAACGATTATCAAAAACCAGAGCACAGCTTCCCTACCACCCAACAGCTACGTCCAGCCGACGGGGTGGCCGACGGGGTGGCCGACGGGGGCAGCGTCGTGATGACCGGTGTTGCCCCGGACAAGCGGGTCGGCGTGACCGGCGCGGCGGCCGGGCTTGAGGCGACTATCGGCTGCACGGTCCGGGCCACCGTCGGGGTGGCCGCAGGAGTAGCAGCCGGGATGACACCACCGAACGAGGTCGGATCTGTGGTCGAGACCGCAGCCGGTGACATGGCCTCGGATGATGTCGCAGGCTGGCGTTCGCGGTTCATGGACCCCGTGTCGGCCACCGACGGATCTGTCTCAGCAGCCGAATGATCATTTCCCAGCACAACAACGATACCCAGAAGGACACCCAGCATGCACACGCCAACGCCGGTCCTGAACACCACGCTCGTGCCGCGGCCAGCCGACCGCGCATGCCGCCGGTGACGGGGCTGCTGATCCACCACCACCGTGGCCGGTAGCTGGCCAGGTCCCCGGTCGCCGTCCCACGGCAACAGGTTCCTGCCGGCGCCAATGGCCAGCGGCTCGGTGTCTTCAGACATAAGACAGTCCACCTCCGGCCCGATCCGACGGCCACGACTGCCTGGTCAGGACGTGCGTCAGGACACGACAGCGGACACGCGCCCGAACGTCTGGCCCGACACAGAGAATCGTGTATCGAATATAGGCTGTCACGATCACCACAAACGAATGGTATTGAAACGTGCGAAAGCTTCCTCGCCACGCTTCAGGCGAAGTGGTTAAAATCACCAAAACGGTAGGCGCTTGGCTGGAACATCAGAACGGAAACGTCCAACGACAGGTGGGGCCCGGCTGGGGGTTCGGCCTGTCGATCTAAGCTGGCGATCGACGCGGCCGGCCAAACCTCTACATCGCCGACCGCAGGCGGGTCCGGAAGGTCGACACCGCCGGACGGATCATGATGATCGCCCGGTGGGGAATGGCCGACACCGGCAGACTCACGGGCGGACGTTTTCGCTCCGATGTTTTCCCAAGCCCCCGTATGTGATCACGGCTGTGGATCGCTCACTGCATCGGCTACACCGCTATAGCGGATACGCCGATGATATGCTTCGCTACTTATCGGATCGTACCTGTAGGTGCCGGAAGTCGGCCTGGGCCTGTGACCTGGGGTGAAGTGACGGCGTGGCTGTCGGCATAATAGTCAGCTGTGTCCGTGGGTAGGCCGCCGCCTGGTCGGTGGTCACCTCGACCTGCCGGCGGCCATGGGACAGGGCCCGGGTGAAGAACCGCCGGGCCGCGGCCAGATCCCGATGCTCACCGGCAAGGACGTCGATGACCTGCCCGCACTGGTCGATCGCCCGGTACAGGTAGATCCACCGGCCGGAGACCTTCACATAGGTCTCGTCGACGAACCACCTGTCCCCGGGAGTGTGCCGGCAGGGCCGAGCAGTGTCGATCAGCAGCGGGGTGAACCGCTGCACCCACCGGTAGACGGTCACGTGGTCCACGATCAGGCCGCGCTCGGCAAGGAGCTCCTCGGCGTCCCGATAGGACAGGGCATAGCGCAGGTACCAGCGGACCGCCAGCACGCTTCACCTCCGGTGGGAACCGGAACCCGGTGAACTGAAGAGATGGGAACCGGTGGGCGGATGGCACGTCGACGCATCCATCGATCATGACTGGCGGAACGCCGAGACGGCGGACATCGCCGGAGCGACTCAACCAACCAAATAGGATTTGGTAGCTTCTCAAAAGAAATAGCCATTTCTCAAAGAGATGTCTCTGATTTGTCCCATAGGACAAATTGCTGAGAAGCGGCTCGGTATGGCGTCCTCCTCCTGCTGACCGCGGCGCCCCGATGCTCGGGTGGCTACGGGTTCGTCTCGTCGCGGTGCGCGGGTCGGCGACGGCTCGCCCATCCATCGCGGAGCGGCCGAATCGGGCTTACGGGCGGCTGTGGGCGTCGCGGCTCCACCCGTGCCTCGCTCACCGAAAGGGCGCTCGGAATCCTGCTGAACTTACTCGGTCGGAACCGGTCGCGAGCTTCCGTCCCACAGTCATGGGGTGAGGAGCGTCTTGCCGAGCGCGGTGCGGGCTTCGATGGCGGTGTGCGCGAGGGCGGCCTGGTCGAGGGGGTATGTCTGGCCGATGGCGGGTCGGATCGCGCCGCGTGCGGCGTGGTGGAGTGCCTGTTCGACAAGCTGGTACAGATCGTCGGGGCCGCTGCTGATCTCGGTGAGGGGGATGATGGTGGCGTTGCGGGCGGTGACGAGGTCTTCGTCGATGTCGCCCCATATGCCGCTGGCGGCGCCGTGGGGCAGGTAGCGGCCTCCTGGAGCGATGTGGTCGACGAGGTGCCGACTGGTGGGGCCGCCGACGCCGTCGAAGATGACGTCGAGCCCGTCGGGAGCGGCGGCGGTGAGGTGTTCGGGCCAGTCGGGGCGCCGGTAGTTGATCGTGGTGTCGGCGCCGAGGCTGCGGGCGTGGTCGAGCTTGCGGTCGGCGCCGGCGAGTGCGACGACTCGGGCACCGGCGTTGCGGGCGAGCTGTACGAGGAGGCTGCCGACGCCGCCGGCTGCGGCGGTCACGGCGACGGTGTCGCCGGACCGGATGCGGGCGGCTCGGGCGAGTCCGAGCGCGGTGCGTCCATCGGCCAGGAGCGCGACCGCCGTGGGTAGGTCCACTGCGGCGGGGAGGCGGTGGAGATCGCTGGCGGTGGCGAGGGCTCGGGTGGCGTAGCCGCCGCGGCCGCCGGTGGAGGTGACGACCTGAGTGTCGAGCCAGGCGGGGTCGACGTCGTCGCCGAGGGCGAGGACGGTGCCGCCGACGCCGTTGCCAAGCACGAGGGGGAAGGTGTCGGGTGCGAGCGGGCGGGGGGATGCGCCGGCCCGCAGCTGCGTGTCGATGAAGGTGATCGCGGCGACCTCGACGGCGACGAGCACCTGGCCCGCCGCCGGTTCGGGGTCGGGGAGGTCGACGACCTGCAGGACATCGGGCGGGCCCGGGTGGTGGGCGATCACGGCGCGCATGTGCTGCTCCTTGCTTCGGTGTCGGCCCTGGCGATGTCGACGGCGGTGGGTGCCATCGGTCGGGCGGGGAGGGCGAGCGCGGGGATGACGGCGATCACGGCGAAGGCGAGGGCCCACCAGAAGGCGTGTCCGAAGGCGGTGGCGAGGTGCTTCGGGCCGCTACCTGCTGGGTGGGTGACGATGCCTCGTTGGAGGACGACGGCGAGCACGGCGGTGCCGAACGACGCGCCAAGACGTTGGGTGATGTTGAGAAGGCTCGTCGCCCGCAGGATGGCGCTCCGCGCGATGCCCCGGTAACTGGCACTCGCGACCACGATCCCCGCGGCACCCAGACCCGCGCCGCGGATCACGAGCGCGGCGGCGAGCACCGTGACGTGGGTATCGGTTCCGGCTTGGGCGAAGACAAGAGTCGCCAACGTCGACAGCGTGATCCCGGCGAGGGCGACCCGGCGGGGCCCGATCCGATCGCTCCAGCGTCCCGCGAGCCACAGCGTGAGCATCGTGCTGATGCCCTGCGGGGCGAGCAGGAGACCGACGTCGGCGACGTTGTAGCCCCGGACCTGCTGATAGTGGAGCGGCAGTAGAAGCATCGGCCCGTACAAGGAGATGCCGAACAGGAACATGAGCACCGCCGATGCGCTGAAGGGGCGTGACCGGAACAACCGGACGTCGATGAGCGCGTGCTCACGGCTTCGCAGGGCATGGGCCACGAACCCGGCGGTGAGCACGGCGCCGGTGGCGAGGCAGGCGAGAACGCCGGCGCCGGTGAACTCATTGCCCTCGCCGGCCCTCGACAGGCCGTACAGCACCGCGACGAGAGCAGGGCCAGCAGCGCCAGCCCGACTGCGTCGAGGCGGCTTCGTGCGCGTAGGTCCGACGGCGGCAGGCTCCGGTGGACGAGGACGAGGACGAGGGCGCAGACCGGGACGTTGACGAGGAAGATCCACCGCCACCCGAGTCCGCCGACGATCACGCCGCCGAGTACCGGGCCGAGAATCGGGGCGAGCTGGCCGGGGATGGCCACCAGGCTCATCACCCGGCCGAACCGTAGCGGTCCGGCGGCCTGGGCGAGGATCGCTTGCACCAGCGGCAGGATGAGCCCGCCGCCGAGGCCCTGCACCACCCGGAACGCGATCAGGCTCTCGACCGACCACACCGCCGCACACAGCACTGATCCCGTCAGGGACACAGTCAGCGCACCGATCCATACCCGCCTGGAACCGAAGCGGTCGATCAGCCATCCCATCGTCGGGATCACCGATGCCATTGACAGCAGGTAAGCGCTGGTGACCCACTGCACGCTCGACACCGGCGCATCGAGCTCGCGGCCGAGATCGGCGATGGCGACGCTCACGATGGTCGTGTCCAGAAGCGGGGCCAGCGCCCGATCAGCAGGACCACACCGAGCTTCACCAGCGCTCCGTCGATCCGTTCACCGGTCGACGGCACCTTGCCATCTGTTGGCATGCCAACATCTATACTCGAGTTTTGATGGCATGCCAACATTTTGCTGATAGATTTCTCGGCGTGCCAACGTCTCCGCAACCCGACCCCGGGGTGACCCGACGGTCTCGCCACCGCGGCACCAGCATCGACGAAGCTCCGGTGGGATCGTTGCTGCTGCAGGTGCTGCGCGCACACGCCCTGCTCGGCACCGAGATGCTGCGGCGGGTCGGCCTCGTGCCACCGCACGAGATCCTGCTGATGTACCTCGACGAGCACGGTTCGCTCGCCCAGTCCGACCTCGTGTACTACATGGGTCGCGACCGCTCCACGGTCACCAACACCCTCCAGGCGATGGAGCGGGCCGAGCTCATCGCCCGCATGCCGTCACCGACCGACAAACGAGCCATGGTCGTCTCGCTCACCGCCAAGGGACTGCGCGCCGTCCCCGTCGCCCGGGAGACCTGGCGCCAACTCGAAACGATCACCACCACTGGGCTCACCGACGGTCAACGAGGCACCCTCGTCGCCGCGTTGACGATCATGCGGGACGAACTCAACCAGGCCATCGACGCCGCCGCACTCACGAGGACCCCGTGACCACTACCTCGACCTCACCCGGCCGCATCCTCATCGTCGGCGTCATAATCGCTAGTGTCCCGTGATTCCAGCATCTTTACTTTGCGTTATTGTCTACCAATTTCTTGATATTGGCCTGGATCAGGCTGACCTTGGCGAGGATCTCGTTGGCGGTCGCGGTCCAGACGAACGGTTCCGGGTTGGTGTTCCAGTGGGTGATGTAGTCACGGATCTGCTTGATGAGGATTTTTACGGCTCTTCGCGGTTGGCCGGAAACTGTAATCAGGAGATCACGGGACTCGCCTGGGTGGTGATGACGCTGTGTGGCCAGGCTGGTCGGGTGGATCGGGAGGCGGCGTAGCGGGCCCGGCGTTGCTGGTTGGTGACGTTGCGCAGGCCGAACGCGGCGCGGTAGACAAGTTTGATCAGCCGGTTGACGCCTTCGGCGCTGGCGTTCGACAGGCCGTGTTGGACGGCGTCTGTGATCTCGACGCGCCAGGTGGAGATCGTCTCGGCGAGGGTGACGACCTCACCGACGGTCTCGCCGACGGTGGCGCAGTGGACGAACACCCTGGTCAGGACGTCGGCTATGGCGCTACGGCTGAGGTGAGGATTGGGCGACCACGCAGGGGCTGGAACGCGCCCCGCGCCGACGCACCGAAGGCCGAAGGCCGAGGCGCGAGTCACTCACGGTGACCGCGAAGTCCGAGGAGGCCACGGAAAGCCCGGATCCGGACGCGCGGCATCGCGCCGGGTACCCGACCCCGACGAGGTTCACCTTGCGTAAACGGCGCTGAGAGCGTTCCTGAATGCCTAAGCGGCCTTTTCTTCGGGTTCGACGGTGACTTTGAGACCGAGTTTCTCCCGTTGCGCGACCAGCCGTTTCCGCTGAGCGTCGGTGCCGTGTCGACGCTGCGCCCAGTCGGGTCCGAGTTCCCGGTAGGCGGTGTTGTCGTGGACGATGTGCCAGTAGGCGATGAGAATGTCGTGGCGGATCGCGCCGACGGCTTTCTGTACGCCACGGCGGCCCCGGATCTGGGCGTAGTGCGCGGCGAGGTAGGTGTCGCGGGTCATCGCGGCGGCGTGGGCGGCCTCGGTGAGCGCGGTCCGTAGCCAGGTGGAGCCCTGACGCGTGCGGCCCGTCTTCGACGTGCCGGCCGACGAGTGGTTACCCGGGCAGATCCCCGCCCAGGACGCCAGATGCCCCGCGGTCGGGAACCGGGTCAGGTCCATCCCGGCCTCCGCGATCAGACACTGCGCCGTCCGCCGGCCCACCCCGGGGATCGTCGTCACCCGCTCCACCAGCTCCGAGAAAGGGGCGAGCATCACCTCGACCCGGTCGTCCAGCTCGGTGACCGCGCTGTCACACAGGTCGATCTGCGCGAGCAACTGGCGGACCAGCAGCTTCTGGTGATCCGCCAACGGCCGGCCCGCCAGCGCCTCCCGCAACTGCGGGATCTTGGCACGGAACCGGCGCCGCGCGAGATCGGCCAGGACCTCGACGTCCTCCTCCCCGGCGAGCATCGCCTCGATCATCACCCGGCCGGACTTCCCCAACAGCTCCGAGGCCACCGACGTCAGCTTGATCCCACAGTCCTGCATCACCTTCTCCAGCCGCTGCACCGCCCGGGTACGGTCCTCCACCGTGGTACGCCGGTGCCGGGTCAGATCCCGCAGCGCCCGAATCGGTTTCGGCGGCACGAACGACGGCCGCACCAGACCGTGCTCCAACAACTGCGCCATCCACAGGGAGTCGGCAACATCCGTTTTCCGACCCGGCACGTTGTGCATATGCTGCGCATTGAGCAGCCAGCACTCGAAGGAATCCTCCAGCATGGAGTAGACGGGCTTCCAGTAAATGCCCGTGGATTCCATGCCGACCAGCGAGACCCGTTCCGTGGTCAGCCAGTCGGCCAACCGCGCGAGCCCCGCGCCCGTCGTGGAGAACGTCCGCACCTCCCCCCGACGACCGCCACCACGCCCCGGCACCCGCACCGCCGCCACGACCGTGTCCCGGTGCACATCCAACCCGGCAACCCGGTCGATCAACACATCCATCAAAGACCGCCTCCGTCCCGTCGACCCGTGACCAGCACAGACCGCCCGGGGAGGACCTGTCACCAAAGATTCTGAGGTACGCGCTCACGGCAGCAGGACAGGATTCCTCAGGACCTCCGCGCCACACTGACCTACGGGCTCACAGCACCAAGGCGCGACGACGTCGGACCGGACGGCACCAACATCCTCATCAGGACAGAGTGCCGGCGCAAGCCGGCATGATCACTGACCTCGGGTGTCTTGTGGGTGGCGTAGTTGTCGCAGACGATGTGGATGTCCAGCCCACGGGGGACGTTCTTGTCGATTTTACGGAGGAATGTGAGCCATTCCTGGTGACGGTGGCGGCGGTGCAGGTCGCCGATGACGGTGCCGTCGGCGATGTTGAACGCGGCGAACAGGCTGGTCACGCCGTGGCGGGCGTAATCGTGCGTGCGTCGCTCGGGCATGCCGGGCATCATCGGCAGCACGGGCTGGGACCGGTCCAGGGCCTGGACCTGGACCTGGACCTGGGATTTTTCGTCCACGCAGAGCACCACCGCCTTCTCCGGCGGATTGTGGTAAAGGCCGACGACGTCCACGACCTTTTCCACGAACAAAGGGTCGGTGCTGAGCTTAAAAGTGTCGGTGAGATGCGGCTTCAGGTCGAATGTCTTCCAGATCCGGCCGACGCTTGAGGCGCTGAGACCGCTGCGGCGGGCCATCGAGGTCCGAGACCAGTGGGTGGCGCTTCTCGGCATTTCCTCCAGGGTCGCGGTGACGACCTGTTCGACCTTGTCCAGCAGGATCGACGGCGGCCGTCCGGGGCGGTCCTCGTCATGGAGGCCGTCGAGCCGCCGGCTGGTGAACCGGCCACGCCAGCGGGCGACCATGTGCTCGCCGACACCAAGCTCCACCGCGACGACCCTGGTTGTCCCTGCCGTCGGCACAGGCCAGCACGATCCTGGCCCGCAGGGCCAAGGCCTGCGCCGACGTCGCCCGCCGCACCCACCGTTCCACCTGCGCCCGCTCCGCGTCCGACAGTTCCAGGCCGACCTTCGGCCGGCCGGCCCGCGGGCTGTCATCCAGCCCTGCCAGCCCGGACTCCGCGAACCTGCGCCGCCATTTCCCGACCGTCGTCGCGGTGACCCCCAACACGTGGGCTACCTGCCCATTCGAGGCGCCCGGCTCGGCACAGGCCAGCACGATTCGTGCCCGCTCGGCCCGCCGCGACGCCCCCCTCGCCCACACCGCCAAGGTCTCCCGGTCGTCATCCGACAGCACGATCTCCACGGGCGCCGGTCCACGATGAGCCATAAATCATGGTACAAAATTATGTCCAAAATTTCGGGCGCGACACACTAGTGTACTCC
>NZ_CAAAFR010000013.1:1677-46209 GCF_900634745.1 Protofrankia symbiont of Coriaria ruscifolia | reverse complement strand
GTATGGGGGTTGAGGTCGGGGTCGGGGTCAGCATGGCGGTCACGATCGGAGCCGGAGCCGAGATACCGAGAGGAGTCCAGGTGATCGTGACCTCACCGTTACCGTCGTTGACCGTGCCCGAGTTGACCCCGGTGGTCAGGACGGGGTTCTCGATGGTCGACGCGGCGAACGAGCTCCCGCCCGCGCCCCCGCCGCCGGCGCCACCGTAGCCGCCGAAGGTGCCGCCGCCACCGGAGCCGCCGCCACCACCGAAGTAGCCGCCGCCCGCGCCGCCGCCCGCGCCACCACCGGACGTGGTGGCGGTCGGGTCCAGGCAGGGCGGGGTGTGCGCCCCGGTGCAGGGCAGGTTCCCGGCCCCGCCGGCACCGCCGGCACCGGACGTGCCTTCAGGACCGTCCCCGCCGCAGCGCGGATCAGTCAGCGGATCGGTGGTCGGGGGATTCCCAGCACCGTGCCGGCACGCGTTCAGCCCTCCGGCGCCTCCGGTGGTCTGGGTGCCGCCCTTGCCCGGGAGTCCGGCATTACCACCATCGACGGTCGACCCACCGTCGGCGCCGACGTCACCGCCGACGTCACCGCCGCCGGCACCCCCGGCTCCGCCGAGCGCGTTGCCCTGCCCGCCGACGCCGCCGCCACCGCCTCCGCCGGCACCGACCAGCACCCGGGTGGACTGGTCGCACTTCCGTGCGACACATCCCGCCGCGGCCACGCGGACGTCGGAGGAACCGCCGCCGCCGGAGCCGTTACCACCGTTGAACGCTGTTCCGCCGTTCGCACCGGAGCCATCACCAGGCCCACCTGACACGCCGGCGTCGGACCCACCGAATCCGCCGAGTGCTCCCGATCCGCCGGAGGGGCCATTGCTCATTCCGCCCGAGCGCGAGGCCCCGGTTCCGTTGGCGCCCTTGCCCGCCACATCCACCTGCAGGACCTGGTTGCCCTTCAGCCCCGTCAGCGACCCGGACGCCTGGCCACCGCCACCTCCGGGACGCCCGGTGATGTCCCCTGCCGGGGACGGGTGTGCCGCGTCACCAGCGATGAAGTAGTGCCCGCCCTGGGCGCCGGTCACCACGACCTCGACCGAGCTCACTCCCGCGGGCACCGTGAAGGTGTCCGATCCGATGTTGTGATAGGTGCAGGTCATTGTTGTCGTCCCGGACAGCACACCGGTCGTCCCGCACACCGGCGGGGGCGGGACGGCCTTCGGTGGTGCGCTGATCGCGATCCCCACCGGCCGGTCACCGACGGGGATCTGGGTGCCGGCGGTGTTGCTGGCCACATCGATCGGCGTCACCGTGTCGCTGTCGCGGTTGACCGCATAGGCGGCCACGCCGTCCGGCGTGACCGCGATGTAGAACGGTTCGATGCCTCCGGTGGAGATAGGAGTGCCGGGGGTGTTGGTGGCCACATCGATCGGCGTCACCACGGCGTCACGCTCATTGGTGACGTACACGGTTCGGCCATCGGGCGTAATCGAGATCCCGACCGGGCGGTCGCTGACCTGAATCGGTTTGCCGGGGGTATTGGTGGCCACATTGATCGGTGTCACGGTGGCGCTGGCAGCGTCGGCGTTGTCCGTGACGTACACGGTCTTGCCGTCGGGTGTGATCACAATTCCCTGCGGGTTGTTCCCGGCTGGGATCGGGGTGCCGGGGGTGTTGGTGGCGACATCGATCGGCGTCACCGTGTTGCTTGCGGCGTTGGTGACGTAGGCGGTCCTGCCATCGGGGGTGATCGCGACGTAGTGTGCGTCGTCCCCGACCGGGATGTGGGCACCGGGAGTATTGGTGGCCACCTCGATCGGCGTCACGTCATCGCTGGCGTTGTCCACCACGTAAGCGGTCCGGCCGTCGGGAGTCACTGCGACCCCGAACGGGAACTGACCGACCGGGATCGGGGCACCAGGGGTGTTGGTGGCCACCTCGATCGGCGTCACCGTGTTGTCAGCCCGGTTCGTCACATAGACGGTCCTGCCATCAGGTGTGACCGTAAGCCCTCTGGGGCTTGCACCTACCCGGATCGGGGCACCGGCCATATTGGTCGTCACGTCGATCGGGGTGACCGTGTTCCCGAAATTGTTGATCACATAGGCGGTGGCCGCTGCCGGCTTCGGAGCAGGGCTCGACGTTGGGTTCGGACTCGGTGTCGGACTCGATGTCGGGCTCGGTGTCGGTGTCGGAGGCGTGGACGGCTTCGTGGACTTGGGCTCCTGCGAGGAACCCCACGTGATGATGACCTCGCCGTCGCCCTTGTTGACGGTCCCGGCGTTGACACCAGCGGTCAGGGCAACAGAGCTCACTGTCGGTGCGGCGAAGGAGCTTCCCCCGCCTCCACCGGCGCCTGCCCCGCCGCCACCGACCGTGAGGCCACCACCTCCCGAGCCGCCGCCACCACCGAAGTACCCACCACCACCGCCGCCACCGGCGCCACCGCCCGCGGCCGGATCATCGGGGTTCCGGCAGGGCGGGGTGTGCACACCCAGGCAGGCCTGGTTTCCCACGCCCCCGGCGCCGCCTGACCCAGAGCGGCCATCGGTGCCATCACCGCCGAAACGCGGATCGTTGGGATCGGGCGGAGGCGGAGTCGCGTGCCGCCCGGCGTTGAGCCCCCCGGTCCCACCTGCGGTCTGGGTTCCACCGCCCCCAGGAGTCCCCGGGTGGCCACCATCTACGACGGCACCACCAGCTGCGCCGGCAGTACCGCCACCGGCGCCGCCGGCACCGCCCAGCGCGTAGCCCTGGCCACCAGTGCCGCCGCCTCCGCCGCCGCCTGCACCGACCAGTGCCCGGTCCGCCAGAGCGCACGTCAACTTCGCGCAGCCAGCAGCAGCGATCCGTACATCCGAGGAACCGCCGCCACCGGCGCCGTTACCACCGTTGAGAGGCGCGGTCCCGCCATCAGCCCCGGCGGCGTCCCCCTTACCGTCTGCTACACCACCGTTGGAGCCGCCGAAGCCTCCCACGGCGCCCTGCCCCCCGGAGGGTCCGTTGTTCTTCCCGCCAGACCGGCTCGCCGCCGTGCCGTCAGTGCCCTTACCGGCAACATCGACCTGCAGTACCTGGCCTGAGGACAGATCCGCTATCACGCCGTACGCCTGGCCGCCGCCCCCACCCGGACGGCCGGTGATATCACCTACCGGCGAGCCGCCATGACTGGCGTCACCGGAAATAAAGTAATGCCCGCCCTGGGCGCCGACCACCGTGATCTCGACCCATTTTGCGCCGTTGGGCACGGTGAAGGTGTCTGACCCGACCGTGCTGTAGGTGCATGTCTTCTTGTCGAGGACGCCTGAGCTCCCACAGGCTTTTTTCGGAGAGGCGCTCGACGAGGACACCGCTGCCGCGGAACTGGCCAGCCCCATACTCAGCACAACGCCTAGCACCGAAACAGACCACACAAAGACACGACGATTGCGTATGATGATCAGCCCCCTCTGGTAGCGTATTCGTGAACCAAACAAAAACCCAAGACCAAACACCCTCTTGGCTATGTAGTCGGAATCAAATAACCTGCGCATCTCGCGCTTCCCGCAGGCCCGTGACCTGTGAAGACGCCCCCGAGCGTGCGTTTGTTATTTCATAACGGATCCTATGCTCCCCGGAACGAGGGTTCCAGGGTCCCGAACTGCTTCCTGCCAGGTCGGGGTTGATGTGCCGGCGAGGCGGCGGGCCATGATATTGGCCACCACAACGTGGATCATTGCTTTGGAGCGGTAGGCAGGGTTTCGTAGTCGCGCGGCGGCGATAGGAAATCAACCGGCCGAAGGTCCGTTCCACAGTCCACATAGAATCGTGGGGTCGCCCAGCATCACGGGCCCCGCGTTTCCTGCCCACGATCTTCTTCACCGCATCGTCTGTATACCCGCACAGTTTCGTGGTCCCGGCGCGCGACGCCGGGACCACATGCCCGCTGTGGGTGTTGCAGAAACCGCGTTTCGTCACATGACGAAACATCGGGCGGGCCATGCTCGGTGCCGCGCCCGCCCGCGGACCGGGGTTACAGGTGTCCTCAGACGCCGTCGTTGGCGCACAGCGCCCAGACGTCAGAGTAGGTGTTCGGCGAGCTTGTCCCCCCGGTATGGGTGAAGGCTGTCCAGTACGCAGCCGTGGTGGTCCCGTCACTGACCGGGTTTCCGCTCGAGTCGCTGGGGAAACTTCCGTTAAGGTGGTCGCCGCCTGAGCCCGGTCCGGTGAAGTCCGTCGTGGTCACGCTGCCTCCGCTGATGGCGGCGCCCCCGCTGATCAGTTTCCCGTCCCCGCTGGGGCAGTTGACTGTCACCTTCTGGCCCGTGCTCCCCGTGGTCGGGCCGCTCGCCTCGCTGAAGTGGACCTTCACGGTGACACCACTGATGTTGATGTTGTTTCCACTGCAGATCGCGTAGGCGTAGGTCTCGTTGGTGCTGTTGGTGCCGTTGGCCCACCCGACGGCGGTCCAGGAGTTCGGGTTGGTCTCGCCGTCGGCTGCGGCTTTCCGGCCGTAGTCATGTGCGGAGTTGTTGAAGGTGGGAAAGCTGGCGATCGGCTTGAAGTTGCCGACGCTGGCCGGGGTGGCACGCGCCCCGCCGCCGAGCAGGACCGTGTTCGCCGGACAGGTCGCAGTGACCAGGCCCACCGTCGACCCGCTGGTGGGCGCGTTGGTCTTGTTCATGACCACCTGGGTGTGGTTGATCAGGTTGCTGGTGAAGCACACCGCGAAGGGGGTGGTGGAGAAGGAACTGTCGACCTGGCCGCCGCTTCCGCCGATCCCGAGCCAATGCGTCACGTCGGTGCCGACAACCCCGGTGGAACCGGTGTATTCGGTGGAGCCGTCGGAGCTGGGCGAGGTGCCCATCACATGGTTGCCGTTGCCGGTGCCGGTGGCCTGGTTGATCCCACCGCCGGAGATCAGGCCACTACTGCAGTCCGCGTGGGTTGAGATCTCGGAGTTAGCGCTTGCAGGACCGCTGGTAGCCCCGGGTGACTTCACCGTGACGCCCACGGTGTTGGCGTGCGCCGCGGCCGGGAAGGCCACCGCCAGCGCGGCGCCCAGGACCACTGCTGTTCCCGCTGCGCGCGTCCGCATGGACAGATGTGATCTCACGTCAACCTTCCGTCAGGGATGCGCGATGCGGGCAGATGTGCCCGTCCGCACCCGGGATGACAACTTCTGCGCGTGAAACGCAGGGCGTGCGACGCTGCACAAGACCCGCAGATGCGGAGCTATTGATGACTATAGACCGTATCTACGTGGGACTTGCGGCCCCTTGTGCCGATCTGAAGCGAGGAAGTTGCGGGACACTGATAAATTGTCAGGAATTATCCGTTTCACACCTTTCTGGTGGCGGCGTGGACGCGGCTTCCGCGCAGGGGAGCTGGGCGTATGCGCGGCGCGTAGGGGGTGAGCGGTCGGCGGAGGCTCCTCACGAGCTGGTCCGGGTGCCGGCGTGGCAGACGCGACAGTCCGCTGCCCTTCCGCATCGTGAACGCGATCCTCTACGTGACCCACAACGGAGTCGTGTGGCGGGCGCTGCCCGCGGACTTCCCGCCCTGGAAGAGCGTCTACGGCTTCTTCGAACGGTGGAAGAAGAAGGGCGTCACGACCAGCGTCCACGACTCGTTACGCGCCACAGTCCGCCACACCGAGGGCAGAGCGGCACAGCCGACCGCAGGGGTGATCGACTCCCAGTCCGCCAAAGGAGCACCGACCGTCACGGCGGTGACCCGCAGCTACGACGCAGGGAAGAAGGTCAACGGCCGTAAGCGGTTCATCGTCGTCGACACCCTCAGTCCGCTGCTGACGGTCCTCGTCGTCCCAGCTATCCGCCGCTCCGGGCCCGACTCGCCCGGCTGCCTTGGACCGACATCCCGACAGCACAGATCACCCGTGACCACGGACACGGCCGCGACGAGACCCGCATCCTGAAAAGCCGCCACCGTCGGTTTCCTCGACTTCCCCCACGCCGTCCAGGCAATGCGGATCATCCGCGCCGAGTTGCCCTGGATGCAGGACGCCGCAGCCTCGACGCCACGGCTGATCGCCAACACGATGGCGTTCAGTCCTCGCCTCGACCAGGTCGACTGGCACGGGCGCGCCTCGGTCGATCCCCTGCCCGAACTCGACCTCGCACGGGACGCTGACATGGTCGCCGGGGCAATCGAGGCGTCGGCGGACCGCCTGGACGACGGCGACGCTGGTGGCACGCGACCCACGCCGTCGGTCACCGCGGTTCAGCGCGAAGAGATCGAACGGCTCGTCAGATCTGTGCTGTACCAGGCGCGCGACCGGCCGACGCTGCTGCTCGCGAACGCTGGGAACCTTCGCCGCTCCTGGCCGTGGATCGGCAACGACTCGCTGGTCCGCGACATGCTCGGGTTCAGCGGGACGGACGTCCAACGACTCGCTGCCTATGGCCCCGACCTGCGGTTCGTGCTGACCCGGGACAGCAACGGCCGCGAGGAGGTGCCGCAGTGGTACGCGCCCGGCAACGACCGGGTCGGTTTCGCCGCCGGGTTGTGGGCGGCACCGGGCGCGGACACGGACAACCGCGTCTTCGTGAGCACCGCGGACTCATCAAGCAGCACGAAGGTCATCAAACGAGGCCTGCTGAAACTAGGCCCACATCCGGACTGGCCGACCGGGCCAGCGAAGACGGCCTGGAACCCGCGGTACTTGGAGCTGACAGTCGTCGGTTGCCTGTCCGAAAAGGCTCTCGCGGACGCCGGGCGGGACGACCTTGGCCCGGACCAGCCCGCGGCGTGGGCCGCGTTGACCCACCAGCTGCGCTTCCACGACGACTACGAACCGCTCTCCCGGCCGCTGTCCCTACACCTGGCGAAGCTGGCTGAGGAGTATGTGCTCCCAACCGAGTCAGACCGCGCCCGCCGAGTAGAGCGCTGCCTGCCCGGTCAGGGACGGCGGCTATATGTAGGTTCGAGAGGAAGGCTATTGCGGAAGCGCCTCGTGGACGTCGTCGGGCAGTTGAGGAACATGGCTGCGAAGAAATCCGATGCCGGCACCCACGACCCATTGCGCCGTATCGGAATCGAGAGCCCATGGCCGGCTCATCAGCAGCCGACGGAGACCGGCACGGCCGGTGATCTGGTGTGGCGCTGTCTCCACAGTCACCTGCCATCCCCTTCCGGACGACCAGTGCGGGTCATCAGGGGTATCGAGAACATACATGAAGCGGTCGACCAAAGCGGGCCACTCCGGGGTTCCCCACCAATGCCGGCAGGCCAGCCCGCCGTGAGCCGCCGCCCTCCAGAACGCGTAGAGCATCCCGCGCTCTTCCGCTATCGCCGCGAATCCGCCTAATGCCTCGTCGGCATGGTCGCGATAGTCGTTCAGGTCGCTCCCGGCGAGTTCGGCCAGTGTCGGTCCTGTCGGCAGGCGTCTGGCGGGGTTAACCAGCCATCGCCAGATCCGCTCGGCGAGCCAGTCGGTCGCATCGCTGTCAAGACCATCGCAGGCCTCCCGCAGAGACTGCGGTCCGAGTCCCAGGTCGCCGCGCCATCGCCGGACAATCTCACGCACCCGCCAGCAGGTTTGGGCATTGATCCGCAGCATGTCGCCATCACGCAGCCGGCCCTGGCTGTGCCAGTCCTCGACAGGGCTGTTGCGCCAGGCGCCGTTGACGATTCCGACTGCAGCTAGATCGAGGACAGCACCGAGGTCATCGGGATCGATCTGCACCTGATGGCGCAGCATCACCTCCACAAGCGCCTGTTCCCGCCGCCTGGACATCGGGCTATCCGAAGCGGCCGGAGCCTGCTCAGCCATGACATCACTGTGCCAGAACGCTGTGGACCGCTGTCGGCGGGAGTGTCCGACTACCCAGCACATGGGTCGTGGCGGTAGGTGATGGGTCGGTTAGTGGTAGCCGGGGGTCCTCGAGTACGTCGCCGACGTCGGCCATCGCTGGCGCACTACCGCGAGAGCGAAATGTGGACCATCCGTCGCTGCAGCGGACGGTCATCTACCGCGCCTTCGCGCATCGCCGCAGGTCAGATGCGCGCTCTGCCTCCGATGCAGTGAGTCCGCGCTCCGCCGGGGCCGCTCGGTGTAGCAACGACTCAAAATGTCGCGGCGGACGGTCAGGTGTAAGCATTTATGCAGGTCAGCGGGGTAAGACCTGGACCGTCCGCCGCCTTAGGTTGCTACACCCATTGCTACATGACGATCTTCAGAAGGCTCTAGTTGATCTCCATGGAGAGGCAAAACCCCTGGTCAGAGGTGGTGGGCAGGGGCGGGGTCGAACCGCCGACCTTCCGCTTTTCAGGCGGACGCTCGTACCGACTGAGCTACCTGCCCCGGTGCGACCATCCTGTCATATGCGGGCCTACCAGGTCGCATCGAAGGGCGAGACCAGCGTGACGCCGATGACATCCGATGGATGCGAGCGCGGTCCCGACGGGATTCGAACCCGCGACCTCCGCCTTGACAGGGCGGCGTGAACTCCAGACTTCACCACAGGACCATACTGTGCTGTTCAGTTGTATCACATGCTTGGCTGGTTGCCGTCGTGCCCGTTCTCCGACGAGAAGATCCCGCCTGACAGCACCCATCAGGTCCCTTGGGGCGGTGCCCCTGAGGCTCCATCGAGCGCTGCACAGAATCGTACAGCACGGCAGGACCATCCGGAGCCGGAGGTTGGTGCGTGCACGCGTGCACGCGGATCGTCCGCGGCGGGCTCGGACGGGCCAGTGGTATGCCCATCCGAGCCTGTACGGCGCCGTCGGTTACAAGCCGTCAGCAACATAGTATGGATCAGTTGCAGGCTGTGTAACTCGGACCGAGCCGGGACCTGGGCTCGCGATCCGTCTGCTCCCGGAGGCCAGGGCTGACGCTGGCGGGTCAAGGCGTTGCGATCATGCTTTTTTCGCGCCCGGGGTTCCTGCCGGAAGCCGATCTAGGAGGTTCGGGAGGCCTGGGCCACTGGGCATGGTGATGTTGCGAGGTTGCCCAGATGTTGACGGCATGGTGCTGATGGCACGCCTGCGGGTCAGTCCTGCGGCGCAACGAGGTGCTGGGCTGTCCGGGTGTCACCGTCGACGATCGCGGCCACTACCACGGTGGTTCCGGTCTTGAAATCACCGATGCCGGCATCGTCGCCGTCGATCCAAAGTTCCGTGTCACCGGTTACGGCGTAGGTGGCTTCGTATCCGTCCTTGCTCTTGACCGTGGCCGAGGTCTGGGACACCTTGGTCAGCTCGCCACGCTGGTAGGCGACGATCTGGTAGCCGTTGTCCGTCCTGACCGTCGCGTCGCCGTGTAGCGGACGGGAAGCATCCCAGCCGTCGAAGTCGTCGTCCGCCCACCAGCCCGGACCGCCGTGCCGGTGGTGCCTGTGTCCCGGCCGATCAGAGTCCAGGGTGGTCGTATCCTTGCTCGAACCATCGGCCGGCGACACGCTCGTCGTCGCTCCGGCCGGGGTGATCAGGTTGGTGGCGGCACCGGGCGAAGCGGTTGCTGCGGCGGTGACGCCTGCGACGCCCAGAGTGCCGACTGTCGCGATCGTCGCAAACATGATGCCGAGTCGAGGTCGCATCGTCGTCTACCCCTTTCGACGTACCCCTGTGGTACGTCTGATCCTCTCCTAGAGTGAGCTGATCACCTGAGGTGCAAGTTCAGGAAGTATTCAGAGTTTATGAGAACGCTCCGCTGTCGAGTTATAACTTTCAGTATTAGTTTCCTGTTTGAAAAAATTGTGATGATTAACCCGGCTGCCCCCGAACGATCCCGCCTCCAGCCAGATGGGCGATGAGGCGGATTTACGACGATCATGGATGATCTGGATGCGAGCCCGACCGGTGCACGCAGGCCGAGCTCGCGGAGACTTTCCTGTTCTGGTCGGGAAGTTACGGCTCAGGAAGTCACTGCTTGGTGAGGAAGTCGAGGAACAGCGGGTTGACAACCTCGGGGTGGGTCCAGCCGATATTGTGCGGGCCGCCGTTGACCTCGTGATACTGCAGACCCTTGATGAGGGCCGGCAGCCGGCGTCCGGTGTTGTCGATGGGCAGGATGCGGTCCTCGGTGCCCTGCACGACCAGCAGCGGAACGCTGGACAGCGCGGACACATCACCGCGGAAATCGGTGCACCACGCGTCGACACACTGCAACGTGCCGAGCGCCGAGGCGCCGACGGCCACGATCCAGCTGTTCTGCCAGGCCTGTTCGCTGATGCGGGAGGTGCCGCCGAAGACGTCCACGTTGTAGAAGTTGTCGATGAAATCCTTCTGGTAGGCGAACCGGTCGTCGCGGATGGCCTGCTTGATGTCCTCGAACACCGTCGCCGGAACGCCTTCGGGGTTGTCGTCGGTCTGTAGAAGATATGGCGCCAACGGCGCGAACAGGGCTGCTTTGGCGACACGGTCGGCGCCGTACGCGCCGAGGTAGCGAGTGACCTCGCCGGTGCCCATCGAGAAGCCGGCCAGGACGATGTCGCGCAGGCCGAGGGTTTCGATCAGGGTCTTCAGATCATCGGTGAACGTATCGTAGTCATAGCCGCTCACGGGCTGGCTGGACCTGCCGAACCCCCGCCGGTCGTAGTAGATCACCCGATAGCCGGCGTCCAGCAGCATCGGGATCTGCTTCTCCCATGATGCTCCGTTGAGCGGAAAGCCATGGATCAGTACTATCGGCTGACCGGAACCATGGTCCTCGTAATAGATATCGATATTGCCGGAGTTTTCCTGACCAACGGTGACGTAGGGCATTCTCTCCCCCTTCGCATGAATGTGCACGGCCGACCGACAAGGCGACAAGAGTCGTACCCGGCTGGGTCGTGCGGCATCCGTCCATGGCCGTGTATCGCATCCGTTGCGGGACGTCCAGGTTCCCTGGGCCTCCGAATCATCGAGGGACCCGACAAGCGCGCCTTATCGCCACAATGGCGTAAATTCACGATCGTGACGGGCCGGCGTTCTCAGCGGTCACGGTCACGCAGGCGTTCCATGGCCCGTCGGTCGCGTTTGGTCGGGCGTCCCGCGCCGCGGTCACGGATACCCACAACCGCGGCACCCTCGCGTGCCGGGGGCGGGCTGCGGTCGATGAAGCATTCCCCGGCGACGGTCGCACTGACCCGCTTGCTGAGAACGCGGGTGACGACGATGGTCCGCTCGTGCCCGGCCTGGCGTACCCGTATCTCGTCCCCGGTGCGCACCGTATGGGCCGGCTTGACCCGCTCACCGTTGAGGTGGACATGCCCGGCGCGGCAGGCCGCAGTTGCCTGCGACCGCGTCCTGACCAGCCGCACGGACCAGATCCAGCTGTCGACCCGCGCGGTCTCCTCCTGCGCCGCCATAGCACGACTCTACGAATCCGGCGGCCCACCAACCACGAGCCAGTCTGTACGAGGGGCACAATCCCCGGCCGGGGTGGTGCCCGGGAACGTGCGTCCGGGTCGTTGAAGTACGGGCAGTGATCGCTGTCGGGGTGCTGCCAGGACAGTTGTCCACAGGGGTGTTCGTCGGGCAGGGAGGTGTCGGAGGAGTCGTGTACACACGAGCCATGACGGCCAACGGCTCGATAACGACGACGGACGGCGACGCATCCTTTCACGGTGTCGGCGCGACTCGCGCCCGAGCCGAGGAGCTGCTGCGCGCGCTCGCCGGCCCCGCGGCGGTGTTGCGGGACGACCAGTGGCAGGCGATCGACGCTCTGGTCAGGCGGCGGCGCCGCGTGCTGCTTGTGCAGCGGACGGGGTGGGGCAAGTCGGCGGTCTACTTTCTCGCTACGGCGCTCCTGCGCGGTCGCGGAACGGGGGAGGGGCTCACGGAGCCCGGCGGCCCGCAACCCGAGCCCGGTGGCCTTCCCGCAGCGCCCGGCGACCCGCTTCCGGAGTGCGACAGAACGGCTGCCGGCCGGGACGGGACGCCTCCGGGGCCGACGGTCATCGTCTCGCCGCTGCTGGCGCTGATCCGCAACCAGGCCGCCGCCGCGGCGAGGCTCGGCATCCGGGCCGGGGAGATCCACTCGGCGAACGTCACCGAGTGGGACGAGGTCTACGGCGCACTGCGCTCGGGCGAGCTCGACGTGCTGCTCGTCGGCCCCGAGCGGCTGAACAATCCGACGTTTCGTGACGGCTACCTGCCCGAACTCGCCGCCACCACCGGTCTGCTGGTCGTCGACGAGGCCCACTGCATCTCCGACTGGGGTCATGACTTCCGCCCCGACTACCGCCGGCTGCGCACCCTGATCGCCGGTCTGCGTCCGGACGTCCCGGTGCTGGCGACGACCGCCACGGCCAACGCTCGCGTCGTCGCGGACGTCAGCGAGCAGCTGGGTACGTCCGGTCCCGCGACCGCTGGACGGGGCGGTGCCGTCCGGGCCGGCGGAGCGGGCGTGGCAGGGAAGACCGGGGGCGCCGGCGAGGCGGATGGGGCCGGGGGTGCCGGGGGTGCCGGCACGCTGGTGCTGCGCGGAACGCTCGACCGGGAGAGTCTGCGGCTCGCCGTCGTCACGCTTCCGCTCGCCGAGCAGCGCTACGCCTGGGTGGCGGACCGTCTCGCCGAGCTCCCCGGGTCCGGGATCATCTACACACTGACCAAGCCGGCGGCGGAGGAGCTTACCGTTTTCCTGCGCGCCCAGGGACACACCGTCACGACCTACCACGGAGGGACGGAGCCGGCGGAGCGGATCGCGGCCGAGACCGACCTGCTGGCGAACCGGGTCAAGGCTCTCGTGGCCACCAGCGCGCTCGGGATGGGCTTCGACAAGCCGGACCTCGGCTTCGTCGTCCACGTCGGTGCGCCCGCCTCGCCGATCGCCTACTACCAGCAGATCGGCCGAGCCGGCCGGGCTGTCGACCACGCCGAGGTAGTGCTGCTTCCGGCGACCGAGGACGCCGACATCTGGCGGTACTTCGCCGACACGTCCTTCCCGCCGGAGCGGATCGTGCGGCAGGTGCTGGACGTGCTCGCCGGCGCGGGCGGGCCAATGTCCCCCCAGGCGCTGCTCGCCGCCGTCGACATCGGGCACGGCCGGCTCGAGTCGATGCTGAAGGTGCTCGACACCGACGGCGCCCTGCGGCGGGTGAAGGGCGGCTGGGAGACGACGGGGACCCCGTGGGTCTATGACACGGACAGGTACGCCCGTGTCGCAGCCGCACGCACGCACGAGGAGAAGGCGATGCTCGACTACATCGCCACGTCCGGCTGCCGGCTGGAGTTCCTGCGCGCCCAGCTCGACGACCCGTACGCGGCGCCGTGCGGACGCTGCGACCGCTGCACCGGCCGCGGCTGGCCGACGGACACGTCGGAGGAATCCCGCGACCGGGCACGAGCGGAACTGCACAGGCCGGGAGTCGTCGTCGAACCCCGCCGGATGTGGCCGACGGGGATGCGCACCCTCGGCCTCAACCTCGCCGGCCGGATTCCGGCGGCCGCCGCGGCAGAACCGGGCAGGGCGCTGGCCCGGCTGGGCGGTGTCGGCTGGGGCAACCGCCTGCGCCCGCTGCTGCGCCCCGACGCGCCGGACAGCACCCTTCCCGACGACCTGGTCGACGCCGTGGTGAAGACCCTCGCCGGCTGGGGCTGGCAGCGTCGCCCGGCGGCGGTCGTGGTCGTACCGTCCCGGCGGCGGCCCAGGCTCGTCGGCAGCCTCGGTGAACGCATCGCCACCATCGGACGGCTGCCGCTGCTCGGTGCCCTCGACCGCGTCGCCGCAGGGCCGGTGGCCAGCACTGCCCACAACAGCGCGCACCGGCTCGCCGGCCTCTGGGAGGCGTTTTCCGTGCCCGCCGCCATAGGGGAGCGGCTTGGGGACCTCGACGGACCGGTGCTGCTCGTCGACGATCTGATCGTCACAGGCTGGACGATGACAGTCGCGGCCCGCCTGCTGCGCGAGGCCGGCGCCCCCTCGGTCCTCCCCCTGGCTCTCGCCGTCGAGTCCGGCTGAAGCGTCGACCACCCGGCCACGCCGGACGGCATCCTCACGTTCGCGCAGGTCTGCCCTTCAACCTGTGACGATCGCAGCCTGCGGACAGGCATGGGTGCCGTGTCGCCGGCGCAGCAGTGTGGCGATGAGCACGACGAGCGCGGCGACGGTGTAGGAGGACACCCGTAGCGTCCGGGCGTCACCGGGGAGGTCTGTGAACAGGGAGACGTACACGGGATGACCGGCGGCCGCGACGGCGAGCCATTCCAGCCGACCGGCGAGGATGGCGAGCGCCACCAGCAGGATGCCGTACCAGGGCTGGACCGGGGTGGCGACGAGGAAGGCGGCCCCGACGAGCCACAGCGCGGCTCGTTCGACGGGGACCCGGCTCGGCTCGGAGCGCATTACGGCCGCGGTGACCGCGGCCAGCACCGACACGGCGGCGGTCTTGGCCGCGGCCCCGTTGATGCCGAGGGCTGTGAGCAGCAGGAAGCGGTCGCCCTGGCCGTACCCCTCGACGTTGAGGTATTCCGGGAGGAAACCGAGAGCTCCTGTTCCGACGGCCAGGACGTGGGGCAGGTAGGAAAGTCCGACGACCGCGACGGCTGCCCCGACCACGACGACCGGGCGGCGTCGGGCGGCTGCCGGAAGGAGCAGCGCCGGGTACAGCTTGACCGCCACCGCGGCTGCGAGCAGCGTCCCGGCGATCCAGGTCCGGCGGCGGGTGGGTCTCCCGGCCGCAACGGGTCCGCCGGCCGCAACGGGTCCGCCGGCCGCGCCCGCCTGTGCGGCAGCGGACGGCGGGCCGGCCGGCGCGGAGCGGGTGCGAGGTCGTGAGGTGAGTACCGCGATGCCGCCGAGCGCGAGCAGCGCGGCGAGGACGTCCACATGTGCGTCGGAGGCGACGTCGAGGCCGGCGAGCGGCGAGAGGGCGTAGAAGCCCGCGTGGCGGGGGTCCCGTCCCCGTGCCGTCAGCATCGTCATCATCAGTGCGACCAGCGCCAGCGACGCCAGCGATGTGTAGAGCTGCGTCTTGTGCTCGCGTGGCGGGCCGGGCAGGAGGTGCACCGCGGTGAAGTATGCCTGTGCCACCGGCGGGTAGATGGTGTGTGCCCGTGGATAGTTCAACCGGATGCACCCCGGACCCCGCTCGATGGCGGCGCACCCGCCCGGGTCCGGGAACAGCCAGCGATCACGTAGGTGGGCGAGCTCGGGATCGAGCGGGCCGTAGTGGTACGGGTCGATACCGGCGGCCTGCACCCGGCCGTCCCAAACGTAGCGGTAGAGGTCATCGGACAGTTGCGGGCCGTGGGTGAGCGCCACGGCGTGAATGGTGACGGTGCCGGCGAGCAGCAGTCCGACGGCCAGCCGGCGGGGGGCGGCGTGGAGCAGCAGGGTCGCGGTGGTCATGCCGAGCGCCCACCAGAGCATGGCCAGGTACAGCACGCCCGCCCGGTCGGGCAGGTAGCCGGGTTGGAATAAAGTCACCGCCTGCACCGTGAGGATGCCCACCAGCCCGACGGCGGCTGCGACCAACGTCGCCCGCGGCCGGGCCGCGCGGCCCGGCCGCGGGGCAGGGACGAGTCGGGTCACCGGCGGCGCGAGTGGTGCGCGAAGGGTGTGGGGCATGGACCCGACCCTGGCAGCAGCCCTGGGTGATCCGGGTACCCCCGCGGTCGGTTTCTCCGTTCCGTAAGCCTTCGGCGGGGTCAGCCGGGGCCGGGTCGACCTACCGTGTATGCGTGCGACCATCCATTCGCCTGCTCACCGGATGGTTCCCGGAACCGCCCGCGGTCCTGCGTCACGGGCCGTTACGTGCAGACGCCTTCCCCAGTCGCCTGCACGACCCGCGGGTGGCCTCGTTGCTGGGTATCTGGCTCGGGACCGCCTTCGGGGTGTGTTTCCTGACCGGGCTGATGTCGCACTTCATGCAGCACCCGCCGTCGTGGTACGTCTGGCCGTCCCGCCCGGTGTCGCTGTACCGGGTGACGCAGGGCCTGCACGTGACGACCGGGCTGGCGTGCGTCCCGCTGCTGCTGGCGAAGCTGTGGACGGTCTACCCGCGGCTGTGGGAGTGGCCGCCGGTGCGCTCGGTCGCTCACGCCGTGGAGCGGCTCTCGATCGTGCCGTTGATCGCCGGGGCCGTCTTCCAGCTGGCCACCGGGATCGCGAACATCGCACAGTGGTACCAGTTCCGGTTCTTCTTCACCGTCACCCACTACTGGGTCGCCTGGATCACGATCGGCGCGCTGGGCGTGCACATCACCGCGAAGCTCACGGTCGTGCGGGCGAACGTGGGCCGCCGCCGGGACACCCGGTCATACATGACCGACCGGGTGAGCGATCCCGAGCCGGGGACGGGCGCCGGTCTGTCCCGGCGCGGTCTCGGTATCGCCGTCACCGGTGCCGCCGGGGTCATCGTGGCGACGACAGCCGGCCAGTGGGTACCGGGCCTGTCCGGGCTCGACCTGCTCGGGCCGCGCCGGCCCGACATCGGCCCGCAGAGGCTGCCCGTCAACAAGACCGCGGTGGCGGCCCGGGTCACCGCGGTTGCCCGTGACCCGGGCTACCGGCTGGCGGTGGTCGGCCCGCGTCCGTTCGTCCTCACCCTCGACGAACTGCGGGTGTTCCACCACCATGAATCGAAGCTGCCGATCACGTGTGTGGAGGGCTGGGCCGCGGACGCCAGCTGGCGTGGTCCTCGGCTGCGGGACCTGCTGGATGCAGCCGGTGTCCCCGCGGACGCGACGGTACGGGTGGAGTCCCTGGAGGCGGGCGGGGCCTACCGGACCAGCGAGGTGCACCCGCCGCACGCTCGGGACCCGCTGACCCTGCTCGCCACCGGCCTGAACGGAGCGGACCTGGACATCGATCACGGCTATCCGGCGCGGCTGATCGCGCCGAACCGGCCCGGTGTCCTGCAGACCAAGTGGGTGCACCGGGTGGTGATGCTGTGAACGGGGATGCTGTTGTGCCGCACACCCACGGGCGGTCGTACACAGACGGCCGCCGGCGCACCCTCGGCACGGCGGCCGCGGCCGTGCTGCGCGCTCTGGTGGCGGCCGCCGGTCTGGCCGCGATCGGTTACGGAATCCACGGCCTGATCAACGGGCAACCGGCTACGAACCCGCCGAACACGACGGCGTGGCTGATCGGCGGAATTCTGGCCCACGACCTGATGGTCGTCCCGGTGACGATGGCCGCCGGCTTCGTGCTCAGCCGGCTGATCCCGGCACCGTACCGGGCGGTGTTGCAGGCAGCGTTGCTGGTCAGCGGATCGGTCGCCCTGGCGTCGCTGCCACTGTGGCGTGGCTACGGCGGATCGGCCGACAACCCCTCGGTCAACCCACTGCCGTATGGACGAAACCTCGGGATCGTCCTCGGCCTGGTCTGGACGTGCGCCGCGGCCGTCATCGTCCACCGTGCGGTTCGTGCCAGGCGGAAGCGGGCAGGCAGCGGCATCCCGTCTGATCCGCCGGTAGGACCATGACCTTCCGCACATTCTGATCCGCCGGCAGGGTCGTGACATTCTGGATCTTCCGCGGGCTCTGCCCGCGGATCAGCTCCCCGAGCCGGCAGGACCTGGAGCAGCCGACAGTCAGCTGCCCAGCGCGGCGAAGCAGCGGCCCTTGCTGCGCCAGATTTCCATGATGCGCAGGCCGGCGCCCGCGGCAAGGTGGGCGATCTCCTCGACGCCCACGAAGGCCCAGGGGAATGCCCTCGACACCCGGCCGTCCGGCCCCTCCAACCGGATCAGGTGCGCGCCGGTTGCTCTCCCGGGCGGTTCGAGTTCGACGAGCGCCCGACCGGTTGGGGCGAGCAGCTCGGTGGTGCGGCTCAGCAGCCGGGCCGGATCGCCACCGATCCCGATGTTCCCGTCGGCGAGGACCAGCGCGGCCCACCGTCCTTCGCCGGGCAGCCGGCCGAACACATCACGTCGCAGCGCCACCGCGCCGGCGCGGCGGGTGAGTTCCACCGCGAACGGGGCCACGTCAATGCCGAGGGCGGGTATTCCGCGGACGGTCAGCGCCGCGGCAAGGCGGCCGGGACCGCAGCCGACGTCGAGAGTCGGCCCGTTACATCGACGGAGCAGAAATGCGTCACCCGGTTTGACACCGCCGCGCCAGCGGTCCACCGGAAGGGATTCTCGCCGCCCGTCGGTGTGGCGTATCCATAGTCGTCCGGCAACGGACCGTAGTCCCGCTTCGTAGACGGCGGTCGGACAGCACCGGCCGTGGACGGTTGTGACCGCCTGGCCGCCGGTCACGGGATCGCCACCGGGCTGGCGTGACCTGCCTGCAAGCCCCGCAACGTCGCGGCGAACCGTCCACCTGGTGCGACCCGTGCGACCGCTGCCGCATCGGCCGCGGTGTCGACGTCCCGCAGGACCGGAAGGGTCGCGACCCGCAGGCCGGCTTCGGACAGGCGCGCTCGCTGCCGCGCGCCGGTGTCCGGGCGGGACGTCGGGACGCTGCGCAGCAGCTCGCCGTCGGGGTGTCGCAGACCGAGCGCCCACCAGCCACCGTCGGCGGCGGGGCCGAACACGGCGTCGGTGGAGCGCAGCGCGAGGCAGGCGTCGGCCAGCAGCGTCGGTGTCACCTGCGGGGTGTCCATCCCGATCAGCAGCGTCGGGCCGCTGCTCCCGTCGAACGCGGCGGCAAGGCGGGCGTCGAACGGCCCGGACGCCTGCGGCACCACCTCGAGCGCAGCCGGCAACCACGGTATCCGCAGCCACGGACCGACGGCGCCGTCGAGGACGAGGGCGGGCCGCAGCCGCTCGAAGCCGGGAAGACGGCCCAGCTCGCAGATCGCGGCCAGGGTGTCCGCGATCGCGGCGGTGGCCACGGCCGCCGCCTGCACTGGACTGAACGGTGGCGTCAACCGGGTCTTGACCCGACCGGGCACGGGTTCCTTCACCACCACGAGCAGCCTCACCGCAGGCTCGCCAGGAGCGCGGACATGTCGCGCACGGCGCGGGCTGTGCCGAGCGGCGAACCGGTCACCTTCGACCTGCCGACACGCCGGTGGTAGTCGACGTCGATCTCGACGATCCGCCAGCCTGCCTGTGCTGCCCGCAGGAGCAGTTCCAGCGGGTAACCGAACCGGCGGTCGGCGACCGGCAGACGCAGGAGGTCCTCGCGGCGGGCGGCTCGCATGGGACCCAGGTCGCGGACGGGTACGCCACGTTGGCGCAACCGTCCGGCGACAATCGCGTTGCCGAGCCGGGCGTGCGGCGGCCAGGCCCGCACCGAGGTCGGGCGCCGCCGCCCGAGCACCAGTTCGGCGCGTCCAGCCAGCAGTCCGTCGACAAGATGGGGCAGCTGTGCCGGGTCGAGGGATGCGTCGGCGTCGCACACGCAGACCACCTCGGCGTCCGCGGCGTGCAGTCCGGCGTGTACCGCCGCTCCGTAGCCGCGTTCGGGCACGGTGACCACGACCGCCCCGCGTTCGCGGGCCAGATTGGGTGATCCGTCGTGGGAGCCGTTGTCCGCGACGACCGCCCGGTATCCGGGTGGCATCCGCTCCAGGACCCAGGGCAGCGCGCCGGCCTCGTTCAGGCATGGCAGGACGACGTCCACCGAGGGCCGCGTCTTGTCACGTTGCGTAAGCATGAGCGCGACTGTAGGCACGGAAGAGTCTGATCGACCCTTACGGGACAAGGAACACCGCCGCTGCCCGCACCATCGACATTACGAAGTGGAGAAGCCAGCGTTCGACCCGGTTACAACCGGTCGTCAGGCCCTTATCGTGACGGCGTGACCCGTGTCCTCGTCGTCGACGACGACCCGACCGTGGCCGAGGTCGTCGACCGGTACCTGCGTAACGCGGGCTTCGACGTCGACCGCGCCGCGGACGGCCCTGCGGCGTTGCGGGCGGCCGAGACCACCGTGCCGGATCTCGTCGTGCTCGACCTGATGCTTCCGGGCATCGACGGCATCGAGGTCTGCCGCCGGCTGCGGGAACGCCGGCCGATCCCGGTGATCATGTTGACCGCGCGGGACGAGGAGGCGGATCGTATCGCCGGCCTCGAAACGGGTGCCGACGACTATGTGACCAAACCGTTCTCACCGCGTGAGCTGACGTTGCGGGTGCAGTCCGTGCTGCGGCGGGCGACCGAGCCACCGCCACCGGCATCCGGTGTGCTGCGCGCCGGCACGCTGGTCGTGGACACGGCCGCCCGTACCGCCACCCGGCACGGGGTGACCCTATCCCTCACGGTGCGTGAGTTCGATCTGCTGGCCTTTCTGCTGCGCCATCCCGGCCGCGCCTTCACCCGTGCCGAGCTGCTGGAACAGGTGTGGGGGTGGAGCTACGGCGACCCCTCAACGGTCACCGTCCACATCCGCCGGCTACGGGAGAAGATCGAGGACGATCCGACCGCCCCCCGGATGCTCGTCACCGTGTGGGGTGTCGGCTACCGGTACGACCAGGCGCCGCCGCAGCCCGCCGACAACGCGCCGGTGAGTGCGGGACACGACGGACCCGAGAGGTCAGGCGGACCGGAGATGCCATGAGCGCCGAACTACAGGTCGTGATGATCGCACTTGCCTGTTCAGCCGTGGCCGCGTTGACGGGCGTGCCACTGCTGCGCATGCTGCGGAGACGGCCGCTGTGGGCCACGGTGGCGGCGCTCTCGGTCGTACCGGTGGTCGCGGTGGCGGTGGGGGTCGCCGGCACCGCGCGGGCCATGTTCCTCTCCGACCACGACCTGCGGGTCGTGCTGATCGTGGTCGCTGTCTCGGCGGTGGTCGCCACCGCGGCCGCGGTGCGGCTGGGACGGCCGGTCGTCACCGCCACCACCACGCTGACCCATGCCGCTGCCACTCTCGGTGAGTCCGACTACCACGGAGCGGGCCGCGTCCCGACGGCCGAACTCGCCACGCTGGCACACACCCTGGACACGACCCACGTCCGGCTCGTGCAGGCGCGTGACCGCGAGCGGGCGTTGGAAGCCAGCCGGCGTGAGCTGGTGGCCTGGATCAGCCATGACCTGCGGACTCCGCTGGCGGGAATCCGGGCGATGGCGGAAGCCCTGCAGGACGGCTTGGTGACCGACACCGAGACAACGGCTCGTTACCATCGGCTGATACTTGCCGACGCCGAGCGACTGACCGGCATGGTCGACGATCTGTTCGAACTGGCCCGGCTGCAGGCCGGCGCCTTCCGGCTGACCCTTGAGAAGGTGTGCCTCGCCGACCTCGTGTCGGACGCGATCGCCGTCGTGGACCCGATCGCGCGGGCCAAGGGTGTCACTTTCACCGGTACCGCCGATCACGCGGTGTTCGTCGTCGCCGACGCGACCGAGGTCGGGCGGGCACTGACCAACCTGCTCGTCAACGCCATCCGGCACACTCCGGACGACGGGACGGTGGAGGTCACCGCCGAGGCGGACACCGCGCGGGACCGGGCGGTGCTCGCGGTGGCCGACCGGTGCGGCGGTATCCTCACCGAGGACCTGCCCCGCCTGTTCGAACTCGGTTTCCGCGGCGAGGCGGCGCGGACCCCCGGCGGTGGGGATCATCCCCACCAGCTACGGGTGCGGTCCGGTATCGGGCTGGCGATCGTCCGTGGGATCGTCGAAGCCCATGGCGGTGACGTCACCGTGCACAATCACCGGGGCGGCTGCCGCTTCGTCGTAGCGCTTCCGGCTGTCTGAAGACGTATGCCCGGAAGCTGGTTCTCGGCTCCCTCCGGCTTCCTCGGTTCGTAAGATCCGGAGTGCTCCGGAGACGTTAGCGTTCCCGGACATGCACATCCTGGTTACCGGCGGCGCCGGGTTCATCGGTTCCCACGTGGTCGACACGCTCGTGGCGGCCGGCGATACGGTCAGGATCCTCGATGCCCTGCTGCCGGCGGTGCACCGGATACGGCCCGAGGTGAACGACGCCGCCGAGCTGACAGTTGCGGACGTGACCGACCGCTCCCAGGTCGAGGCTGCGCTCGACGGCGTGGACGCCGTGTGCCACCAGGCGGCCATGGTCGGTCTGGGAGCCGATCTCGACGACCTGCCGGCCTACGCCACACACAACGACCTCGGCACCGCGGTGCTGCTGGCCGCCATGGCCGGTCGCGGCGTGCGGCGCCTGGTGCTGGCGAGTTCGATGGTGGTCTACGGCGAAGGTGGCTACCGCTGCCCGGTCGACGGGCCGGTGTGCCCGGGGCTACGGCTACCGGCCGACCTGGATGCCGGCCGGTTCGAGCCGCCGTGCCCGTGCTGCGGCCGGCCACTGGAGTCGACGCTTGTCACCGAGGACGCGCCGCTGGATCCGAGAAGCGTCTACGCGGCCACGAAGGTCGCCCAGGAGCACCTCGCCGCCGCGTGGGCCGCTGTCACCGGCGGCAGCGTCCTGGCTCTGCGCTACCACAATGTCTACGGCCCGCGGATGCCCCGGGACACCCCGTATGCCGGTGTCGCCTCGATCTTTCGCAGCGCGCTGGAACGGGGAGAGCCGCCACGGGTGTTCGAAGACGGTGGGCAACTGCGCGATTTCGTCCACGTCCACGACGTTGCGCAGGCAAATCTGCACGCGCTGCGGTACCCGGGCGCACCCGGCGAGCTCATCCCACTCAACATCGGCTCGGGTGAGCCGCATACCGTCGGCGACATGGCTTCTGTACTGGCTCAGGCTTTCGGTGGGCCCATGCCCGTCGTCACCGGCTCATATCGGGCCGGTGACGTCCGGCACGTTGTCGCCTCGTCCGCCCGTGCCCGGGACTTTTTCGAATATCAGCCGCGGGTCGCCTTCAGCGACGGCGTGAACGCTTTCGCCTGTGACCCACTGCGCAGCTGATGATCCACGGCGTTTGCTCTCAGCGACCCGGGGACCTGGGCCTCCGGCAGCGCGCAAGGGCCATGATCGTATGGCCTGCTGCCGTCCGGGCGACGGTCGGGTGATGGTCAGGTGATGGTTCGGCTGACCCGGACGAACAGGTGGTGGAAACCGGCGAAGCCGCCGAACAGACCACCGGTTTCGAGCACCTGGACGCGGGCCAGTGCGTCGGCGTGCGTGGCGTCCGAGGGCGGCAGGTTGGCCAGGGCGTTGGCGAATGCCTCGTCGAAGCTGAGGGTGCGCGACAGGCCGATGGCTTCCTCTGCTCCTTCCGGCGGTGCGGGCCGGTCGGTGCTGCCGCGGACGGCTTCGGTGTAGCCGGCCAGCTCCTTGCCGGCGGGCTCGATGTCGACGTGGTCGGTGCCGTCGACGTGATGGACCGTGATCTGATGTTGATCTTCAGGATAGCGGACCGCTTCGGCGTAGCGGTACGGCGTGACGTGCTGGGGGAAGATGCCGGGCTTCGCGCGGCGCTGGAGATTGAACTGCTGCGGGAAGATGCGCAACAGGCTCTTGGTGATGTCGACCTCGAAGCCGGGGGTGGGCAGCTCGCCTTCGGCGACGATCAACACGAATGGACCTTCGCGGAAGGCGCGTATCCGGGTCCGACTTGCGAGTTCCCAACGACTCATGATTCCTCCTGGCGATTGTCGATCACATCCTGGATGTGATTCTTCTGCCAGAAGCATCCTCTTACGGTGGGCGACCAAGTAGCTACCATTGGAATATAGACGACAGTTTTAGGCCTGGTCCGGGAGCAGGGTGTAGGCAAAGGTTGCCTTTCGGCAGATCGTGAAGGTTCCTGAGGGCTGTTCGGGGCGGTCGGTGCGACGTGTGATGTCACCTGCCCGGCGGTGATGTCGGTGGTGCTCGTCGGACGCAGCAGGGCGACGACGTGGGGAAACCCCGACTGGCCAGTGCACCACCATCCCCGCTCCGCGGGGGCGGGATCCGGTCAGGTTTCGATCGGCAGCAGTTCGGTGGCGAACTGGTCGATGAAGTCGGCCCAGGACGGCGGGGACGTCGCCGGGCGCACCACGAACTTGCTCACCCCGACTGCGACGTAGTCCTCGATGCGGCGCCGTAGCGCGTCCCAGCCCACGGGCACGAGGGCGGCAGGGTCGGCGTCCGGCCGTCGACGCCGGACCGTGGTGGCAAGCTCGGGCGGGAGGATGTCGCCGCTCAGCGCGACGGCGATACTCAGCCCGTAATGTTCGGGATCGATGGTCCGCCCGGCCGCATCGGCCGCCGCCGTGATGGTCGCGATCCCCTCGGCGGCGTCGGACGGTGTGACCAGGGACGCCAGCCAGCCGTCGCCGAGCCGGCCGATACGGCGCAGCGCAGCGGGTGCGGCTCCGCCGAGCCAGATGTCAAGGGGCTTCGCGGGCAGGGCGCCGATGCTGACATCGTCCAGTACGAAGTACCGGCCGTGGAACGTGACCGACGGCTCCGTCAGCAGGCGTCGCAGCAGGATGAGTGCCTCGTCGAGCACCGCGCCGCGCTGCCCGGGGCCGCCGTGCCGTCCCGCCGGAAGGGGAGGCGGAAGGGGAAAGGCATCGCGGTCGGCAGGCTGCGCCGGACCGAGGCCCACGGCGGGCAGGATCCGGCCGGGGGCGAGGCGCGCGAGCGTGGCGAGTTGCTTGGCGAACAGCACGGGGTTGCGTCCTGGCAGCACGGACACCCCGGTACCCAGCTTGAGCCGACGGGTCCGCGCGGCGGCGTAGGCCAGGCCGACGATCGGGTCCGGGCCCGGTGATGACACAACCTCCGACAGCCACAGAGAATCGACCCCGAGTTCGTCGAGCCGGCCGACGATTTCCTCGAGGCCTTCGCCGGAGCTCGCTCCCGGCGCGATCCCGATTCGTACCTTCACACCCCGTCCAAGCTGCTTCCTGGCCACAGCATTCCTCGCCGAGCGGTTGTGTATGACGTCTATATCGTTTTTCGATTATTTTCTGTATTTTCTTGCTCGTCGTGCGGTGAAGGTATGTCGGTGGCACAGAAGATGTACGCTTGGAGCCTTTCTTGTACAGGAGAGTGGCCTGCCGTACCTTTGACCTATGACTACGTCGCCCGACCTGAGCGTGTCCGAGGCTCGGGAGCGCCTGGCTGCGATCATCGATCAGGTCCGTGCTGACCACAAGCCGATCTACCTCTCCCGCCGTGGACAGCGAGTCGCCGCTGTCATCGACGCCGATGATCTGGATCGCATCCTCGCCCTGGCCGAGGACATGGCTGACATACGTGAAGCCGAGCAAGCGCGCGAGGAGATGAAGAACACCGGGCAGACACCCGTTCCCTGGGACGAGGTGAAGGCAGACCTCGGCCTGATATGAGATACACGGTCAGTATCGCTCCCGGTGCGTTTCGCCAGTTACGCAAGCTCGCCCCCACGGCACGACGCCGTGTGCAGGCTGTGATCGATCTACTCGCGGACGATCCTCGTCCGCCGGCTGCTCGGCAGTTGGTGGGCGGTACCGGCGAATGGCGCGTGCGCACTGGCGATTACCGCATCATGTATGACATTCAGGACGAGGAATTGATCGTCCTGGTCGTCGCCGTCGGCCACCACCGAGATGTCTATCGCTGACGTCCACACTCGGTCGGCAGACCCGGCGCGGCCTACAGGCTGCCTACGTGCGGGTCGTCCTCACCAATCGGCGAGCCGATCCTGAGTTGGTCAAGGAGTTGCGCCGCTACGCGCTCGGTGAGGCATGCGACGAACAGCTCATGCCGGAGCTGAGCTCCGAACATGGAGCCTGACCGTGCGTGGGGTCGGCACGAGCCCGCAGAGGCCGAAGGGCGCTACTACCGTGACTCGTGAACACGCACTCGGGTCTGCCGATGACCGGCGGCTCGCGGCCAGTGTGTTCGGGAGTCACGCCCGAAACTTGGGCACGTAGTCGGCATGATCAGGCCTCGGAGTCTTGACGGCCGGTGGGCAGCGCTATCTGGCCGTGGGGGTTCGGGGGCTCGGCCCCCCGGGCAGGCATCAAGGCTTATGGGAAGCCGTGCCGAGCACAGCGAGCAGGACGAACCGAGTGCCCCCAACGGGGTTCGCTGCAGAATAGTGTGCTCCTGACCGGGGGTTTCGCTGTGGGAAGATTGATCGTTGAGGGAGCTTCACGGTCGGTCCCCCTGGGCGCGAGCGGTGAACCAGGCGCCAAAGTGCGCGGTGCCGTCGTTGGGATGATCGCGGACGCGGCCGGCCGCTGCCCGTTACGACAGGCGGAGCCGCTCGGTGGGCTGTCCGGTGATTGCGACGATCAGTTCGAAGTCCTTGTCGACGTGTAGCACCACAAGCCCGGCGAGTTCGGCCGTGGCGGCAATGATCAGGTCGGGGACGGACGGCGCGCGATGGTGTCCGACGCCGGCGAGTAGTTCCTGGACCTCGACGGCTCTGGACTCGATGCGGGGTGTGGTGTTCTCGACGGGCATCGCCGAGACCGGTGGCCGGCGTAGTCTGCCGCGAAGATCCTGAGTGGATCTTGCGGAGAAGCCGACCTCCAGGATCGTGACCGTCGTGATATGGATCAAGCCCTGCTGGATGCGGGACAGCCAGTCGCGCGCTCGGCCTACTAGATCTCGTAGCGGCCGGGTGGGAGTGGGGTTGCCGCGGCGCCTGGCAGCAGCGCCAGGAGGGGCAGGCCGTGGGTGAGCATCCAGTCCCGTTCGACGGGTAGCGGGCCGCCGGTCGACCGGTCGGGATTCTCGCTGTCGCAGCGGCGCACGGTCACGCCGTCGCGCGCGACCGGCCAGGCCGAGGAAGGCCATCACCGCCGTCTGGTCGTCGCCGCGGATGCACCACCAGCGGGTCCAGCAGGACATCACCGGACCCGGCGGATCGGTACGTTGTCGAATCCCGATCAGCTGGTCGACCACGACGAGATCGGCTGGGTCCAGCGCCGAGGGGCCGGCGAGGCGCACCAACGCGTCCAGAGCCACGGCCCGCAACCGGTCCGGGCCGTGCCGGCGCACGGCGCGCAACGCCGCCGCGGCCTCCGACCGATTCGGCTCGTCGAGGTGCCCCAGGGGTTGGTAACGCGGCCACCCGCCGGGCGGCGCGGCCCGCATCTCCTCGAGCAACCCGCGCACGTCACCGACGGACACGTCGGGCAACCTGCCGTCCCGAGCCCGACCACAGCTGATCAGACCGATGGGACGGAGACACACGTTTCGTCGGGGAGGTCGCGGATCAGCAGCGTGACGTCGCCGCTGGTGGCCACGACCAGGCTGCGCCCGGAGGGCGAGAAGGCCGCGGCGCGGAACTCGGAGTAGCTCGCGTCGAAGACGACGGGTGGCGACGCACCCTCACGTTCACCCTCGACGGCCTGGGCAACCGACGGAGCGAAACCATAGCGCGTCTCGCGCAGGCTGCGATAGTCGCATGCTGCGATGGTCGCAGGTATGGTGGAGCGGTCGATCCGCTACCGAGGGTGGGATATTGGTGCGCTTCGTCAACCGGGTCAAGGAACTGTCCTTGCTGGACGAGTGGTTCGGGCGACCGGGGCCTCAGCTTGGTGTGGTGTGGGGGCGTCGACGAGTCGGAAAGTCGCACCTGCTGGCACATTGGGCAGCGGGTAAGCGGGCTGTCTATCACGTCTCACGCAACCGAGCGCCCGACCAGGAGCTTGCCGCGCTCTCGGCGACCGCGGCTCCGGTGCTCGCGCTTGCCAATCGCGACCTGGCCAGCCGTCCGTTTCGGGACTGGGACGAGGCATTCGAGCTTTTTCGGCAAACTGCGTCAGAAGCGCCGCTGGTCGTGATCCTCGACGAGTTTCCTGAACTGATCAAGAGCGATCTGCGCATCGAGAGCGCCCTGCGCGCGATCTGGGAGGGCATGGGCGACCATCCCGTCCGCCTGGTCCTGTGCGGCTCGGCGGTACGCACCATGGAGGCGTTGCAGGAGGAACGCGCCCCGCTCTACGGGCGGGCTACGCTTCGCCTGCAGGTCCGGCCGTTTCTGCCCAACGAAGCGGCGTTGATGCTGCCCGGCCTCGCACCCGCCGAGCGTGCCAGGGCATGGGGTGTCTGCGGTGGCATACCCTTTTACCTGGACCTGTGGGACCAGTTGTCATCATTCCGGGACAATCTTGCGCGACTTGTCGCGAACGAGCATGGGCTTTTTCTCAACGAGGGCCAGTTGATCCTCGCCACCGAGGACTTCGCCGGCGGTCGCCGCGAACGTATCCCGGAGCAGGTGCTGCGGGCGATAGCCGTCGGGCGCACCCGGTTCGGCGAAATCAAGGACGCGTTGGGCATCGACCCAACCCGGGCGCTGGCCGCATTGGCGGACCTCGGCCTGGTCCAACGGGTGCTTCCGGTCGGGCGCAATGCGGACCCACGGCGGGCGTACTACCGGGTGGCGGACAACTTTCTGGCCTTCTGGCTGTCGATCGCGGAGCCTCGCCGGGCGGCCATCATCCAGGGCTTGGGTAACTCCGTGGCGGACATCATGGCAAGCGAGTTCGACAACTTCATGGGCGACCGGTGGGAGGAGGCCGTACGCGCTCATCTCGTACAGACCATGGCGGATGATCCTCGGGTAGCGCCCGTGATCGAGGTCGGCCGATTCTGGCACCAGTACGGAACCGACCCGGCAGAGATCGACGTCGCCATGCTCAGCGGGCCGGCAGGACGGCTTAGCCTTGCCTCCGAGGTGAAGTGGGCCCGGCACGAAGAAGGAAGCCGTATCCTGCGCACGTTGATGCGCAAGGCGCACGCCTCTAATCTGGTTGGCCCACATGACCCGGAGCCGCTGTACGTGATCGCCGCGCGCGAGGAGGTGACCGGACAACTACCCGACGACGTACTCCGTGTCACCGCCGCCGACGTCTTCGCCTAGAGCACCGGTCAGGTAGTCAGGCTGCTTGTTGATCGTTTCTGTGGCGGGCGATGACATGGAGGTTGTGGACGACCGCGGTGCGGCGAAGGTCGAACAGGTTCTTGCGCTGCCCGTGGTAGCGGGCGCGGCGGCCCTGCCAGTGGCCGACATGGGCCAGGGTGTGCTCGACTGCGGTGCGTTGCGTTCGATCAGCCGCCGATCCCACCTGGCGTTGATCATCCGGGTGCGGAAACCGACAGGGCGCCCTTGGAAAACGGGGCCCGGTCGGTGTCCAGACAGTCCAGGACCAGCTGCCAGCGCCGGCCCATCACACAGGCCTCGATCACCTCGTCGTCGGAGACACCGGTGTGGGCCTGCAGAATCAGCGCCAGCGCCAGCTGCGCGGGTGGGACCGGGGGCTGGCCTTTCGGGCTGTCGCGGTAGACCTCGGCGAGCTCGGTCTGGAACGCCTTGTCGAACAACTCGTGGCGATACCGGCACAGGAACACGAACAGCTTCGCCCGCCGCACCAGCCTGATCACGGTTTGTTCCGCGGTCGAGGGCTCCACCGGTGGACGCCGCACCCCAGGACGTATCAGACAGCACCTTCTGATCACAGGCGGGCATCCGGCACCCACCGACCCGTGCTGCCTACCACAGGTCACATACGGCTACCTGACCGGCGCTCTAGCTGGCCCTTCTATCTGATGCCCGCCAGACCTGTGGTCAGGCTGTGAACGGCATCGGGTCGTGAGGGCCGGCCGCCTTGATTGACGCGTCGTCGCTATGGTGGGCCGGGCCAAGTACCTCGTCGGCGCTGCGCGGCTCTGCGCGCGGCTGCTGGTTGAGCTTGTGGCGCTCGATGGAGGAGTGCCGGTAGACCTCCTTGCGGGCCCGCATGATGTTGCCCAGGGGCGCGTGCTCGGCGGTGACCCGCCAGGGCGTGAAGGACAGCGCGTCCATCTTCTCCAGATTTTCCGGGTCGGAGATGTCCTGCTGTGGCAGCCGCAGCTTGGCCACGGTGACGGACGGCGAGAGCTGTTCGGTCCACTCCACGGTGGTGTCCTCCACCGGCATGCGCTCCAGGTCGGTGCAGAGTTGGACCTGGATGTCGAAGGCGTAGGGCCGCTCCTGCAACTCGGCTTGCAGGGCCGGTCGGAAGACCTCCGACGCGGAGGCCGGGTCGATGGCACGCCGGACCACCGCAGCGGCGGAGAGCGGGTCGGGGGCGATGCGCACCTTGGCGATGTAGTCCCCGTGCCTGACCGCGCCCATCGTCCAGTAGCTCGACAGCAGTACGTTGACCGGGGGGATCTTTGACAGGCGAAGGAAGGCCAGGAACTCGTCCCAGGCCCAGTCGTCCTGGTCCAGTGTTCCCTTTCCGGTCACAAACTCGGTAAAGAAACGGTGCGCGCCGGGTCGTCCCTGGAAGAAATAGGCCGACGCGTTCAGAAACAATTCCTGGATGAACAGGTAGTGCTCGACTGTATTGCAGAAGAAGATCGGTGCGTTGATGTTGGCGTAGTCGAATGTGCCTGTGTCCGGTTCGTCTTCCAGCAGGGTCGGACCGTTGATGTCGAAAATTTTCAGCGCCAATCCGGTGGCGCTGCCCAGTCGCGCGTCGGCTCCGGCGTGAGGCGAGCCGTTGGAAAAGCGGATGAGCGCATCGTGGGTTCCCGGAGTCGCGTAGATGCCTTGGGCGTACTCGGGGGGAAGCCCGGCCAGGATCTCCACCTGCCCTCGGACCAGCCCGTAGCCCTTGGCATGGGCGTCGCGGAGGGCCCGTCCGGTGTTACCGGCCTTGAGCGACTCGGTGATGTAGTTCTCGGTCTTTTCGATCACCGTCTGCAGGTTTTGGTCGAAGTGCGGGTCATCGTCTTCGACGTCAGGCGTGTAGGGGACGAACTGTGCTGCCATGACTTCGACCTCTCCTCGGAGAGCGTGGTGGGGCCTTAGGGGGCAGGAATCGCTCTCAGTCCTCCAGTTCGGCGAGCCAGCGCAGGGCGCGCAGACCTGGCAGGAAGCAGTACTCGCCGCCTCGGGTGACCACGAAGCTGGGCAGGTTCCGCAGGCGGCGCCGGACCGGCTTCTCCGGGATGGTGGCGCTTCCGGTTCCGTCGTGATGCCCGGCTACTGGGTCCTTCTCGCCGGGGTAGCCGATGAAGTTGCCGTCGTTGACCCACTCGGCCTTGATGAACTCGAACTGCCGTTCCAGATGGGCTCCGATGAAGACTCCGACCAGGCCCCGGTCTGCGCCGTCGTCCTCCAGCACGCCCTCTGGCAGCGGCGGGCCGTAGGTGGTGCCGCGCCGGATGAGGCGGTGCATCCGTGCGTCGCCGATGATGGTGGCATCGCGGGGGTTGTTACGCCGGATGTGCGCACCGGTGGGGCACCGGAAGCCGCGATCGTCGTTCTCCCGGTACAGGAAGTTGTTGTTCCGGTGCGGATCGGCCCCCAGCTCTGGATCATCGTGTTCCGGCGTCAGCGTGAGCGGCGCTCCGCTGGGCCAGCGCCCGACCATCTTGGCCGCCAGGAGTGCCTCCTCCTCGGCGCTGGAGGTGTTCGCGCGCAGGTATCGGCGCCAGGCCGCCACGTTGGTGTGGATCTTGCGTATGGCCGCATAGGTCCCGTTGCGCCCCAGCGCATCGGGGCTGGGCATGGGCGGCAGGCTGCCGGTTTCGTCGGGGTAGCCGAGAATGAATTCGCCGGCCTTGATGGGGGCTTCCTGCGGGTTGGAGCCGGGCAGTCCGACGCCCTCGATGTTCGGATGGCTGATGCCGTCGCGGAAGCCGAAGGTGGTGCGCCCGGTCGGGAGCTGGTGGACCTCCTGCTGCCAGATCACCTGGACACCGGGCGTGTCCTGGTAGGCGACGCGGGCCCGCTCCAGCTCCTTGTCCAGCTGCGCCGTATCGGAAGAGAGGGCGCTCAACGCGATGTGAACATCGCCTGTTCCAAACGGTGCCTCCCAGTGGGCCGGGGCGCTCTCGCCCACGTCGCCGATCCGCTCCACCCGAGCGGCCATGCCCTCACGAAACGCCTGCGGAAAGCTTTCCAGCGACTCCTGAGGTACCCCCAGGGCCTCCAGTCCCTGGTAGGTGAACGCCACAGCTACCCAGGCGTCCTGGCTCCGGTCCACGCTGGGCAGACCACCCGCGGTCACCGGGAGCAGCCGTCGCAGCAGGGCACGCCCGGCGTGGCGGTCATCGACGCGCAGGAAGATGAACTTTCCCTCGTACGGCACCGGCCGTGGACGCAGTGCCCCGCTTTGCACGTCGTCGATCTCGACGCCCACGCTGGTCGCGCTGCTGCTGTCTGCCGTGTTCATGATCGGTCGTGCCTCCACATCGGACTCAGCCTGGGCAGCCCTGCAGCGGCTGGCCGACGCCCGCCTACGCGGTCCACCGATGTTGGGTCGGCTCTGAGGGTTGGTTGTGTCCTGGTTCTAGCGCGCGGCTTCCTCCATCAGCTTCTGGAAGGCAGACGTGGCCAGCAACTCCGCGTTGGCCGGGTTCTCCAGCGCCGCCCGGAACTCAGGGGTGTCCAGCACCTCCTGGAACGCCTCGTTCACTCGCTGGTCCTTCCAGATCTGCTGAACGGTCAGATCGGGATAGGAGCTGACGAATACCCCCGCGGGCTCCTGGTGGGCGACGAACCAGTCCTTCGCCCCTGGATCGCTGACACCAGGGAACCCTTCGCTGTGTGAGAAGACCCTGTCGAAGTTCGCCCCGACTGCCGTCTTGCCGAAGTCGTCGATGTACGTGTCCCAGGAGCCGTCGAAGACGCTGGCGAACATAAACCGGGTCTCGTTGTCGAATATCACATGGCGTGCGTCGTGCAGGGTGCCGATCTGACGCATCGCCGCACGGTTCCCCTCGTCAGCCGACGCGCCGGCGATCTTGGCGAGATCCTCACGCAACGCATCTGCATGGCCCGGATTGATCTTGGTAAAGACGGTGAACTCGCCACAGACCCCATCCTTCATGCCCGGGCGCTCGGGCTGAGCTGACTGGCCCGCACCTGTCGTTGCAGTCATCGTGAGGTTCTCCTGCCACGGATCGGTCCGAGGGGCCGCCAAGCGCTCGAATATGGGCGCCATCGCCCTCACTACTAATCCTGACCGCGCACGCGCCGCCTCGCATCTCTCGCCATGGGTGATGTGGTTGCCCGGGGCGGATTCTCGAGAGGCTCCGGCACTGCGGGGTCCAGCCTGATCAGTTCACGATTCCCCGACACCGGCCGGCTACGGTCCATGCCCCACAGGCCGTAGAGGTGTGCGTCGTCCGTCACGGTGCGGAGAAAGAGAGTATTCTCGCGTGCCGGCTTGCTGTCGAGTTCGGGGAAGGCGTCACGGCGGGCTACGAGCAGGCCAGTGACCATGCCGGCTTGCGCCGGCACCCTGTCCCGATGAGGATGTTGGTGCCGTCCGGTCCGACGTCGTCACTCTGTGGTGCTGTGAGCCCGTAGGCCAGTGTGACGCGGAGGTCCTGAGGAATCCTGTCCTGCTGCCGTGAGCGCGTACCTCAGAATCTTTGGTGACAGGACCTCCCCAGGCGGTGCGTTGGTGTGCCGCAAGCCGAGGGAAGGAGATCTTTCCGTAGTTCTGGACCGGTTGGCTGGCCCGCGCCGAGTAGACCCGGTGGCGGCCGTAGTGGAGGATGCCTGACGGGCTGAGCGCGCCCAATATCATGATTATTTTTGCCGTGCTGGTGTTCCTGGGCTCCCAGCATGGTTCCGTATGCCCTCACCACTCCAGGCGTCGTCGGAAATCCTCACCTCAGGGCCAAGGTCCTCGCGTCCTGAGAAGCTCCCGAGGACAGATCCGGAAAGGCGCAGGAAGATGGAATGCGGACCTGCCGAGTACGTCGTCGTCAGTTCTCGGTCAGCCCTTCCGCGTGGCCGAGAAGACAGCCGCGCAGCCGACCGCGTAACAACCCGCCGCTCCGCCCAGGCGCCGTCCCGGCTGCACCGTCAGCCGGTTTGAGCGACGAGGCGCTCAGCAGTCCGGAACGTCTGGTCAAGCTGCTGGACGGGTGCCGACCGCCGAGGAGCTCGCTGTTCAGAAGGACCGTTTTCGGGAAGGCAGCGGCCCACGTCCAGGGTCCTTCTGCAGGCCCGGGGCACGTCCAACGACAGTCCCACGGCTGCCCGCCCAGGCCGGTCGGGTCACCCACTTCCGCCAAGCCTTGCTCAACTGGACCGCCACCCTGACTCCCTCTGGAGGTAACCATGGGCAAAGTTCTCGGTGACGTGCTGGGTCTTGCGGCCGGCGTCGCGATCAGCCCGCTCCCGATCATCGCGATCATCCTTATACTCGCCACGCCTCGGGGACGCCTCAACGGACTGCTGTTCGCCGCCGGCTGGATCCTGGGACTCTCGGCACTGGGCGCGGTGATGCTGGCGATCGCCTCCCCCGGAGGCGCCTCCGCCCACAATCACCCGGCCACCTGGGTGGGAGCTCTCAAGCTCGCTCTGGGCGTGCTCCTCGTCCTCTTCGGCGCCCGGCAATGGCACCGGCGCCCGGCGGATCCCTCGCAAGCCCAGCTGCCGAAGTGGATGGGCGCGATCGACCGCCTCACACCGGTCAAGGTATTCGGACTCGGAACGGCCTTGGCCGCGCTCAACGCCAAGAACGCCCCGCTGACCATCGCCGCGGGCGCCGCGATTGGCTCAGCCGGACTGCCGGTCGGGCAGCAGATAGCATCGCTGGCAATCTTCGTCTTGATCGCCACCCTCGGCCTGCTGGCCCCACTGGGAGTCTTCCTCCTCGGGGGAGAGCGAGCCAAAACCACGCTCGGCAATTGGAAAGACTGGGCAGCCCAGCATAATGTCGCCGTGATGGCAGTCCTGTTCTTCGTTCTCGGACTGAAACTGCTCGGAGACGGTATCTCTATCCTCACCTCCTGACAGGCTTACCCACGCGTGGCGGTGTGGTCCGATCACAGACGTGTGGAGCGTGCGTTCTCCTTCCCATCACCCAGAAAGGCCGTGGTCTGCGTCCACCAGTTGGTGAGCGCCCGCCAAGACAGTCCCATCTCCCCGAGCGGCTGGTCGTAGACAAGGCAGTGCTCAGCGTTCTCTACGATCTCGATCACGTTGTTGATGGCGTCACGAAGAACGAGGCGAGGTTTCGGGCCGTTGGCCGCGAAGATGAGATTCTTGAGTTCACCGGAGACGCCAGTGGGTCCAAGCTGATTGAGGATAGTCTCCAGCTCGTCGCTTCCGTATTCCTTGATGATCCTGCGGGCGAGTTCAGCCAGCTCCGGAAGTGTCTTGGTGAAAAACCGACTTCTGACATAGATGTGCTTACTGGAGTAGGGGCTGTCGTGGTCGTCCCGAGCAGGGTCGAGCCCGAGAAGTGCGACGCATACCTCCATGCGGCCTCGACGTCATACGCCTTCACGTTGAGCGAGACTGCGGCGGCGATGGCGTCTTCCGACCACCCGACAAGTAGGAGAGAACCGACATTGTCAAATGTGGCCTTTCCGTACTCGCCTATGATCAATGGCTCGGCTACGTTGAGCGCGAGTGTAACCAGACTCGCGAAGAGCAGGAGCCGGCGTACGGGCCGGATCTGCTCGGCGTTCGCCCCTCGTTGTGCGAGTTCGCGGGTGGCGAGGAGACCAGCGATCACGGAGAGGTCGACGGCCGGCGCCACGAGCGAAGCCACGTACATGGGGACGCCGATCTTGATCCCCAGCGCCCAGACGTTGCCGAAGGCGAAGAGGAAGCTCAGCGCCACGACCGTGCCGATCAGAAAGATGATCATCTTGACGGTGGGGCTGGCGTAGCTGGGCGCCCGGTTCACCGCTCGCTCCGCTGGGCCGGCAGATCGAACTCGCCTGCGATGACAAGCTGACCTGTAGTAACGGAGGAAGATGACCATGCACGGGTCTGCGTGGTGCCCCCAACGGGATTCGAACCCGTGCTACCGCCTTGAAAGGGCGATGTCCTAGGCCGCTAGACGATGGGGGCGGGCAGCAACGATCGGGCTGGACTCACAACTCGGACGCAGCGTGTCTGTCGTCGGCAAGGCAAGTCGAGCATAGGGGACGGTGGGCCGTCGCGACAAACTGCCTCGCGTCCACGGCTCACCGAACCGGACCGAAGTGGGCCGGGGCAGGGCGGTCAAGCTGGTCGTTCGTCAGGGCGGCCAGCCAGCCGGAGGGTCGACCAGCCGGAGGGTCGACCGGTCGGGGGGTCGAGCGGTCGGGGGGTGATCGGTCGGCCAGCCGGCAGGTCAGCTGGTCGTTTCGTTCGTGCCAGGAGAGTGGGTCGGCGCCGCATCCGGTGAGGTCGTGAGGTCAACCGGCCGTGATCGCTGGCAGCGGGTTCGTCCAGCGGTATCCGGTGCGGAAGAACGCTCGCACTGGACGCCCACCGATGGCCAGGTTGTGTGTGATCGGGACCGGGCCGCTCGGGCGCACAACGTCGAACGACAGCGTCACGGCGTCAGCTCGGTCCAGTGGTGTGTTCGGGTCGTAGACCCGCAGTGTGACTGCGGTTTGCCGCTGTTCGTAGGCGTAGGCGAGCACCTGGTGGTTGTGCCCGAGCTGGAAGGGGTCGTAGGAGCGCAAGGTGATGACGCCAAGAGGGGACAGCACGCCACGGTCAAGGTCGAGCCGCACCTGCGGCCACTCGTTCACAACGGTGATCCGCCCGGCGCCGCGCAGCGTCAACGATGATCGGGCGGTGTCCGCGTCCGGCGTGGCCATGAGCCGGTAGAAGCGGGCGACGCCACGCGGGATGTCGAAACTGTCGAACAGCCGGCGGACGATGTAGCGGTAAAGAGGTGACCCGGGTGACGGCGGTTCCTTCACCGCGGGTGGGAGTAGTTTCGCCTCGAAAAGATCACGGGTGGTGTAGACCATGCCGCCACACAACCCGCGGCTGGCATCCCCGATCGCGACCCGGCCGATGCCCGGAATCATGATCTTCAGGACGGGCTGCCTGGGAAAGTCGTTGGTGAAGGGAAGGGCCTGGTTGCTCGGCAGGAACCCGTCCACGACGGCGTGGGCGTCGACCATCATCGTCTCCCTTCGCCTGGGACCGGTATGTGCGTCCAGGGTCTCATCCGGACGGAGTAGGCAGAAGTCGGCCGAAGCCGGAAGTCCTCGACCTGCGCTGCTTATTGCCCCTGGCCGCCCTGGTGCCTCTGGCGGCAGGAGGGGCTGTCGCTGGCCGCACCTGGCCCGGCGCTACCGCCAGATCTCGCAGTGATGTTCGCTGGCGAGGGTGCTGATCGGATGGATGTCGCCCGGCGTGATCGTCAGTGTTCGTGCCTGCTCCCCGGTATGGGTCGGCCATACGGGAGGCGATGCTGTGGGGGCTGTCCGGTCCGCCGCACCTGTGCCACCTTTTTCGTTTGGCGGCATGTTCGGGTCTCCGGTGGCCGCGAACCGCGTCCAGTATTCGATCATCGTGGTGGACAGTTTCCTGTGCGCGGTGCTGGTCCATTTCTGGTTGGCCTTCGGGATCAGGTAAGCGATTTCCCATCCGTGCGAGGCGCCGGCAAGGGTGTCCGGCATGGACGGGGCGATGTCGGGCAGGTCGAACTCGTAGGAGAAGACCGGCACACCGGCCTGGGCCAGCATGGACGCCGAGGTCGCACTCGGGCAGGTGAACATCGCGTCGGTGATGACGCGGGCGAGCCGTTCCGTCGGTGGCGCCGAACCCGCCGGATAGCCCCTGAGGATGGTATCGATCATGTCGTGGAAATGCCGATCGAGGATTTCGGCCACCTGCCGGTCGGTGATTGTCCCGGGCCGGTCGTTCCAGGCGGTGGTGAAGCCGCGTCCCTCGTCTTTCACCGTCCCGATGATGACCGGCACTCTCGCGAAGGCGCCCGTGACAATGGCTGTGGATATCGGCGTCGGCAGTGTCCGTCCACCCACCACGGGCGCCCACGGAAACGGACTGAGGATGTCGGCCTGCCGGTCGGCTGCGGCCAGCACGGTCCGAGCGGGTATGGCACGCATGCAGGCAGCTGTCCGGGCGGGATCGGTACAGCCGAGTCTGCGTGCGACATCGGTCCCGGTCCGCTCGGCATCCTGCATTGTCGGGAACGGCCACGTGCACGGGCCGCTCTGCACGATCGCACGATGGAACAGGCCGAACGCGGGCGGGGAGGAGAGAAGGGCGCAGGTATTGATCGCACCGGCTGACTCGCCGAAGACCATTACATTTCCGGCGTCGCCGTGGAATGCTGCGATGTTGTCGTGGACCCAGTGCAGCGCGGCCGTGATGTCCCCAATCGCGTATGTTCCGGAGTCGTCCGTCCGCGATTGCCCGCTCTCGGCGTTCAGCGTTGGCAGGGCGAGGTATCCCAGGATGCCCAGGCGGTATTCGACCGAGACGACGACAACCCTGCCCGCCGCGGCGAGCACGCTTTCGTCGTATTCGTTTGCGGAGCCGCTGACGAAACCGCCGCCGTGGATCCAGAACATCACCGGCAGCAGGCTGCTGCTCGTCCTGCCGCTGCTTGTCCTGCCGCTCGTATCGTGGCCGCCGTCGATGTCGATATCAGCGCCTGTGTCAGGAACGTGGACGTTGACGAAGAGGCAGTCCTCGTCGGACTGCTCGCCCAGGCCGCCGTCGCTCGGGCTGCCCTGAAGGCAGGGGCGTGCTTTCTGCGTGGCGTCCCGAACGCCCTGCCAGGATTCGGGGGGTTGGGGTGGCCGCCAGCGCCGGTCGCCGACCGGCGGTGCCGCATATGGGATTCCGTAGAAGGACGTGCCCAGGGAGGTGCGTACGCCCCGAACCGTACCGCCGGTTATGGGCGCGATGGTCTGGCTGATTCTCGTTGAACCTCTGCCGGCGCGTTCGCGGTCATCGCTCGTCGAGTTGACCGAGCACGAGACAGCCGCAAGGCAGGACGTAACGGCGAAACACAGCAGTACCGCGCACAACGTCGTACGCCGGATACGGACCGGCGCCATGGCTGCTCCCCGATGTCATGGTCCATGCCCACGATCGGTCCATGCCGGTGGCCGGTGGCCGGTGCGGATCCAGCGGCGATGACAGGTGCTCGTCCGCCGCACGGCCGCGGTGGGCAGGTAACGCGTGCACGAAACTGGTAATTATATGCAAGGTATACGGCCCGGGCGCCGTGAGCCGGAACCGGAACCGGACAACTTGCACCCTCGGGCGCTCTCAGTGATCAGGGCCGGCAAGACTCTTCGCCTGGCGTGTCGCCATGACGGATGCCCGCAGGTCAGCGGCTGGATGGAAGGTGATGGAACCGCTTGCCTCCGGGGGTTTCGGTGTCTTCATGGATGCCGGCTCGGGGACGTCGCCATGACTGTCAACCACCAGTTGCGTCCCGGTGGGTGGTGCGATGACGGGGGCGGCGGCGTTCATCATTCCCGCGGCCAGGCTCGCTGTTGTGGTCAGGCTCGTTCTTGCGGCCAGATAGGTTTTCGCGGCCGGGTGCGGGGCCGTTCGGGCCGTGAACACGATGGGGAGCGGGTCATCCGCACTCGTGAAACGGCAGGCGTCCGCGATGACCGCGTCCCTGCGGTCGCCGGTATCCGCCGCGATGGCGGAGCCAAGCTGTAGGGCGGCTCTCACAGGATCCGCTGCCCTGAACAACATCGCAATCGGCCCACCCACCGCGACAGCCATTGCAAGGATCAGCGCTTGAACAACCAGCGTGGTGCTGTGTCCCACGCGGGTGTGGAGAACTGGTCGGAACATCCGTCCCGGCGCCTGTCGCAGGGCACGGCGACCTGAAGCGATGCGGTTACCTTTCCTGTCGTGACGGTAGCTGCCGTGACGGTAGCCCACATTCATGGTGGCATCACACGACATCGTGTGGCACCCCCATATCTTGGCCTGTTGCTATGGTTTTAGCTGATATAAGCGGTACGCTAACCGGTTCTGCTGCCATGCGTAGTGCTGTCGCCACGCGTTGGGCAAGCGTGGATGTTGTGTCACCGACCGTAGGCGCTCCTGGGGTGGGTCACGTTTGGTATCCGCAGGACGGGACACAAATCAATTACCGTTCGCCGCATTACAGCTACCTGTAGTAACACGATCGGCGGTGGCAGGACGTGCGGCGGCGTCGGGCACCCGTCCGCACACGCACATGGCATGAGGTGGACCTGATGACAACGAGCGTCACGATGGCCAGCCCGTTCGACATCCCGCTTGACGTTCCGCCGGGCGCGGATCCTGATCGGGCGCTGCCCGCGGATCTGTCGGATCCGACCCTGGTGGGCGCGGCGCTCGGCGCGCTCATCGAGTCTGGCCGGCTCGATCTTCCGCTGCCCGCGGCGGGTTCCACCGCCACGCGCTGGCGTGCCCTTGCTGATCTCGCTGTCAACGATGTCACGCTGGCACGGCTGGCGGACGCGCACGCCGGCGCAGTGACGATCCTGGACGACCTGGGCGGGCCGGCACCGGAGCGCGATCAACGATGGGGAGTGTGGGACGTCGACACTGCGGTGAGCCCACTGGTTGCCCGCCGGGGTCCGGACGGCTGGACGCTGCATGGCGCCAGGTCATCGTGCTCGGGGGCGCGGCTGCTCACCCACGCGTTGGTGACAGCCGAGATCACTGCCGTCAGGACCGGGGAGGCACGCCAGCTGTTCGCCGTGCGGCTGGACGATCGCAACATCGCGGTGGCTGCGGGCGGGCGAGCGTCCCAGATGATGACCGGTGCCGACACCGCGACCGTCCTGTTCGACGGGGCGCAGGCCGTCCCGGTGGGTGGACCTGTCGGGACGCCCGGCCGGTCCGGTGCGGTCGCGACGTACACGGACCGGCCTGTCTTCTGGCATGCCGCGGCAGGGGTTGCGGCCTGCTGGTTCGGTGGCGCGATAGGAGTGGCCCGTCCGCTGTTCGCCGCCGGCCGTCTCGGCCGAGCCGACCACGAAGGCTGGGCCGACCATTCCGCCGGCCAATACGGCTCCGCCGGTAACCATGGGCCCGCCGGTCAACCCGGGCGGCCGCTGGACGCGCGCGCGTTGGCCCACCTGGGCCGGGTGGACGCACTGCTGATGGCCGGGCGCTGCGTCCTGGAGACGGCGGCACGGGAAATCGATGCCGATCCGGACGATGCCGGCGGGTCGGCACGGCGGCGTGCGTTGCAGGTGCGGGCCACGATCGAGGCAGGTGCGGCGGAGGTGATCGACCTGGTGGGGCGCGCGCTCGGCCCGGGTCCGTTGTGCTCCGACCGTGGCTACGCCCGGCGTGTCGCGGACCTTGGTTTCTACCTGCGCCACAGCCACGTCGAAAATGATCTTGAAGCGCTCGCGGGTGTCGTCCTGGACGACCTCGATCCGTTCTGGTGGTGACTGGCGGTAGGTGACCGCAGCAGGCCAGGCGGGTACCGGGGATGGTATGAAGCATCGTCCTGAAGGCGTCCCGCCGGGCGAGCTGTCCGACGAGGACCTCGTCCGCGAAGTGGAACACCTGCACGAGACCCGGCACGAGACGTTCCTGCACGGCACCAGGGAGGCGTTCGACACCCACACTTCACGGATGCTCAGCCTCGAGTACGAATACCTGCGGCGGTTCGCGCTGGCCCTTGCACCGGACCCGCTACGGACCCGCGCCGGCAGCCGCCGTGCCGCGGTCGCCGCGGGCCGGGCCAGCTCGTGACGTCCCTGGCCTGACCGGCTCATGGTCTCCTGGACCGGCTCGTGATGTTCCGGGTCAGCTCGTGATGTCCCGGGTTGCGAACACGATCCGGGCCAGGGCGAGCATGGCCGTGCCGTAGCCTCCCTCGAGCATCAGCCCATGTTTCATGCCGGACCAGGGGACCGGTTCGCGGAACAGGTCGACGAACGCCATCCAGTAGTGCGTGGGCAGGTAGGGCTGGATGATCTCGGCGGACGGGAGCTGGTCGAGCACGCCCGCGGTGACCAGGATGCCGAGCGCGCCGAGGGTAGCCGCGAGCGGTGTGGATGCGATCGTTGACAGGAACAGCCCGCATCCGGCGATCCCGAGCATGGAGGCGGCCACGAACAGCGCAGACAACCCGATGCGGGCCGCCGCCTCCGGCAGGGAGAAGGGCGGACCTGTACCGGACAGCGGCTGTATGGGAGCGAGCCCGAACAGCCCCCATCCGACCGTGAACGCGGTCGAGGTCACCGCGCTCACCGCGATCAGCAGGTAGGCGATGATCGAAATCATCTTGGCGGCCAGTAACCGCCCTCGTCCGACCGGGCGTATCACAAGATAACGGAGGGTACCGGCGTTCGCTTCGCCCGCGATTGCCTCTCCAGCCAGCAGAAGCACCGCCACCGGCAGGAACAACGGTAGGACGAGAGCGAGGGCCGCGACCGGGAACCACGTGCCGTTGCGGACGACCTCGGCAAGGAAGGCCGGGCCCACCGGTTTCGAACCGACCCCGCTGATCTTCATGAAGACGGCGACGATGACCGGGAGCGTCGCAAGCATCAACACCGACACCCACGTCCGCCGCCGTATCAACAGGAGGTGTAACTCGACCCGGATCATCGCTCACCCACGGCGGAATCCCAGTCGTCGCTTCCGCTGCTTCCGTCGCTACCGGTCAGCTCGAGGAAGACATCCTCGAGAGTTCGCCGCTCCACCACCAGCTCGTGCACCCGCACACCGGCCGAGACCAGCGCGGCGTTGAGCGCCATGGGGTTCCGCGTCCGCGCGATCAGGGAGTGTCCCTCCCGGGCCTCCAGCACGCGCTCGAGCAGGTGCGCGGCAAGGTCGGAGTCCGGGGTGCGCAGCGTCACCCGGCCGGTCGGACCACACAGCGCGTCAAGCGAGTCGTGGGCGACAAGACGGCCATCGCAGATGATCGCCGTTTCGGTGCAGAGCATCTCGACCTCCGCGAGCAGGTGCGAGGACATGAAGACGGTCGTTCCCGCGGCATTCAGTTCGAGCAGCAGGTCACGAATCTCCCGGATACTCTGCGGATCAAGCCCGTTCGTCGGCTCGTCCAGAATGAGTAGTTTGGGGTGACGTAACAGTGCCGCGGCAAGGGCAAGTCGCTGTTTCATCCCCAGCGAGAACCTGCTGATGGGCCGGTCGTCGACGTCGCCGAGCCCGACCCGTTCAAGAGCTTCCTCGATCCGCTTGCGGCGCGAGCGCCGGACACCCCCACGCCCGGCCGAGTCCAGCGCAGCCAGCTCGACCCGGGCGGGCAGGAAGGTGTGGAACGCGGGGGCCTCCACGAGTGCGCCGATCTTTGGCAGCACCTGCCGGGCATGGCGGGGCATGCTCCGGCCGAGCAGCCGGACACTTCCGGCGCTCGGGCGTACCAGCCCGAGCAGCATGCGGACGGTCGTGGACTTGCCCGAGCCGTTGGGGCCGAGAAACCCGAACCGGTCACCGGACATCACCTGAAGGTCAAGGCAGTCCACCACGGTCCGGCTCCGGTAGCGTTTGGTCAGACCATCCGCATGTATCGCGAACGTCATGCCGGTTCCCGCCCGTCGTCGGCAGCAGCGGGCATGAAATAGTCGCGCGTCAGGGCCGGCGGGGCAACCGGGCCGGGCCCCATCGGTGTCCGGGGGAGTCGACCCGACGCGTCGGAACAGGATGATCGCAAGGTAGGCACTGTAGTACTAGTAAACCGGGGCTATTACGTGCCATCGACAGACGGGGGCAGATCGAGTCGAGCGCACGGGTCCTGCCTTCGTGGGAGCTTGCCGCGGCAGGTACGATCAGGGGCAGCGGGCCGTTAGCTCAATAGGTAGAGCAAGAGACTTTTAATCTCTGGGTTCAGGGTTCGAGCCCCTGGCGGCCCACCATGTTTGGCATTGTACGAACCGCTCCCTTCGGGGGCGTTGTGGCTGGTAGGGCGGCTGCGGCGGCCTCGGTCGGCTCGGGTCTGGGGACTTTGAAGACTGGTTGGAGCCGTCCGGGGCCGAGGATCTTGACTTCGTGGATGAGGGCTTCGACGAGGGCCTTGCGCTGAAGGTCGGTGCCGACCTCGACGATCGTATCGATGTGGCCTGCGATCTTGCTGAGGGTGGCGCGTGGGGGCATGACGGGTTCGTCGTCGATCTGGGCGGTGAGTTCGGTCTGTCGGCGCCGGAGCTGCTTCTGCTTGGTGCGCAGCGCGGCGAGTCGGGTGGCGAGGGTTTCTTCGTCGAGGGTGCCGCGCTCGAAGGCGGATAGGTAGCGGTCGATGGCCTGGTCGGTCTGGGTGAGGTCGGCTTGGACGGTGGTTAGTTCGCCGGTGCGGTCGGAGTGGGCGTCGTGGTGGCGCTGGCGGGCGTGGTGGACGGCGTCGGCGATGAGCTGCTGGTGGTCGCGGTAGAAGGCGGCGAGTGCGGTGAGGACGGCTTGGTCGAGGGCGTCGGCGTCGAGGCGGGGGGCGTCGCAGCGGTCGCGGCTGTAGCGCAGGCGGGTGAAGCAGGTGTAGTAGCGGTAGGTGCGGGTGCGTCCTCCGGCGTTGGAGCCGAGCATCGCTTTGGCGCATTGTGGGCAGCGCATCCGGCCGGTGAGGTAGTAGTCGGAGTCGCTGGCGGCTCGGTGGGTGTGTCCGTCGCTGCGGATGGTGAGGATCTTCTCGGCCTCAGCGAACTGGCCGGCCTCGATGATCGGCTTGTGGGTGTCGGTGACGGTGATCTCGCGGAAGGTCAGCTCGCCGAGGTAGATGCGGTTGTCCAGGACGCGGAGCACCTGGTGTCCGGACCAGGGGCCGCCGGTGGTGGTGCGATGGCCGCGCTCGTTGAGGGTCTTGGCGATGGCGCGGGTGCCGACCCGGTCCTTGACGTAGAGGTTGAAGATCAGACGGACGACGGGCGCTTCCTTCTCGTCGACGAGCAGCTTCCAGTTGGCGCGGTCGACCTGGTAGCCGAAGGGCCGGTTGCCGCCCATCCACAGGCCCTTGGCGGCTTTGCGTTCCATGCCGGCGATGACCCGGTCGATGATCGTGTCGCGCTCGAACTGCGCGAACATCGCGAGCATCTGGAGCAGCATGCGGCCCATCGGGGTCGCGGTGTCGAACGGCTCGGTCGCCGAGCGGAACACGACGCCGGCCTGGTCGAGTTCTTCGAGCAGGGTGACGGTGTCGCGCAGGTTGCGGGAGAGCCG
>NZ_CAAAFR010000013.1:0-1652 GCF_900634745.1 Protofrankia symbiont of Coriaria ruscifolia | reverse complement strand
TCAGTCCGTGGCGGGCCGCGGACAGGGCGCGTTGCAGGTCGTCGCGTTCGGTGGTGGCGCCGGAGGCGTCGTCGGAGAACCGGAGGGCGATGGCCCAGCCGGGTTGGGAGTCGATGTAGGAACGGAGTCGTTCTTCTTGGGCTTCGATGGAGTAGGGCTGGTGCTCGTCGTCGGTGGAGCGCCGTAGGTAGATCCCGACCCGGACGGTGTCGAGTGGGTCGGCGGCGGGCTGGGGGGTGCGGTTCGCGGTCTTGCGACGCGAGGTCGCACGGGCCATGGCGCGTTTCCTTTTCTCTCGGTACTGGTCGTGTGCGGCGTCCGGGCTTTATGCGTGGCGCCGGTGGCGCTGGAAAGCGCGACGCCACATCGACGGGAGGGGAAATCGGGCGCGGGCCGGCTCGCTGCTGTCGTCGTCGAGCAGGAGGTAGGCCGGGTGATGGGCCGCGGGGTAGGCCAGGGTCTGGGCGTACTGGTCGTCGAGGGACTGCTGGCCGCCGTCGGTGGCGATCCGAGCGTAGAAAACGACCCGCGGGCCGGCGGGTTCGGTGATCGCCGCCGTCTTTGTGATGGCTCGTCGGGCTGAAAACGGGCAGGGCATACCGGGGGTTCCTTTCTCGATGATGGGCGGGCGGCCCATCCGATGTGGACGGGCCGCCCGCCCGGTAGAAAGGTGCGGGGTCGTCAGGCCGCCTTTTTCGGCGCGATGTTCGGTGCGCCTTTCCTTTCCCACTGTAGGACAAGTTCAGCCAGAACGGACACTGCGGTGTCGTATTCTTCGGGGGTCATCCAGACGGTTTCGATGTGTTCGATGGTGATGTCCCTGACCGCGTCCTGACGTCCGGTCGACACAGGTGATGTTTCGCCGCCGCGATCGGCGGGTGCGGTGTCGTCCCGGTCATGGGGCCGCCGGCGGGTCACCGCGACGTCTCCGGCCCGGCGGAAACGTTTCTCGTCCAGGTGCGGTTTCGGTCGTGAAACGGCCGCGGTGGGGTCATGTGATCGGCCCCTGCCCGCCGTCGGTGTTTCCCGGGTCTGTCGGCGGGTCGACGAATTCCCACGGTGGTAGCTGCGCGCTGAAAATCCCGGCGCCGGGGGGCGCGAGGAGTTGGGCGTGGTGGAACGTGCGCCCGTCGATGATCGGCTGGTGGGCGCCGAGGCAGATGATCCATTCATCGGGTGGGACGGGCTGGCCGGCGTGGGTGCGGCCCCAGACGGTGGCGCCGGTGTAGACGGGGTTGGACAGTACGCGGGCGACCGCGGCCGGGGCCCAGGGCCGAGGCAGGCCGCTGGTGGGGTCGACGGGGAGGAGGGTGGGGTCGGGGATGCCGTGCAGCCGGGTCGTGATCGCCCGTGGGGTGAGCCGGTCGTCGATCCGCCAGTGGTAGATCGCCGAGACGACGGACGCGGGCCCGAAATCGATGACGAGCCGGACCCGGCGGCGTCCGCCGCCGGGGGCCGGAACGTGCAGCGGTAGGTAGCCGTAGGGAATGGGTCCGAGGTGGTAGCCGCCGCGGACGAGAGCGATCTGCGCCAGCCTGGCGCGTTCGGTGGTCTGAGCGTGGTGGGCGGCGAGCAGCCGCGCCTCGCGCGCCGCGCGGCGGTGGACCAGCCGCGACCACCAGCCTGGCGGGCTGGCCGGCTCGGTGGGGGCG
>NZ_CAAAFR010000012.1:8442-9830 GCF_900634745.1 Protofrankia symbiont of Coriaria ruscifolia | reverse complement strand
CGGCCGGGGGGTCTGTTGCATCCGCAGAATCCTTGGTCGGGCATGGTGGAGGGATGCGTCGACGTGCCGTCCGTCCACCGGTTCCGGTCTCGGAGTTCACCGGGTTCCGGTTCCCACCGGAGGGGAAGCGTGCTGGCGGTCCGCTGGTACCTGCGCTACGCGCTGCTGTCGTACCGGGACGTCGAGGAACTCCTGGCCGAACGCGGCCTGGTTGTCGATCATGTGACCGTGTACCGGTGGGTGCAGCGGTTCACCCCGCTGCTGATCGACGCCGCCCGGCCCTGCCGACACACCCCCGGAGATCGGTGGTTCGTCGACGAAACCTACGTCAAGGTCCCCGGAAAGTGGATCTACCTGTACCGGGCGGTCGACCTGGACGGGCAGGTCATCGACGTGCTCGCCTCCGACCATCGGGACCTGGTCGCGGCCCGGCGGTTCTTCACCCAGGCGCGATCCCATGGCGGTCGGCCGGTCGAGGTGACCACCGACCAGGCGGCGTCCTACCCGCGGGTGCTGGCCGAGCAGCTACCCGCCGCCCACCATGTCGATGCCCGGCGGGCGCACAACCGGATCGAGTCCGACCATAGCCAGCTCAAGGCCAGGCTGCGGCCGATGCGCGGATTGAAATGTTTCCGTTCCGCGCAGACGGTCAGTTCCGGGCACGCGTTCGTGCAGAACGTCCGCCGTGGCCACGACGAACTCGGTGTCGATGCCGACCCGCGGCTGCGGGTGTCGGCTGCTTTCGCCGAGCTCGCTCTGGCGATCTGATCAATATTCAGGCAGGGTCCGCCATGTCCTGCTTTCCCACAACGCAACAGCCCTGTTCGTGCTGTCCCGCCCGAGCCGCCGCTTGAGCTCCGCGACCTCGAGTTCCAGCTCCTCGACCCGTCCCCGCAGGCGCCGCCGCTCGGCCTGCCCCGCCCTGCCGCGTGGCGTTCGCCGCTGTCCTCGATCACTCGCCGCAGCTGGCTGTTCGCCGCCACTATCCGCTCGTTCGCCGCTGCCAGCCCGTTGTTCGCCTCAGCCAGCCGGTCGTTCAACGCCGCGAACTCCTCGACCCGCGCCTCGGCAGCCGTAAGACGCGACTCCAACGACGCGGACGGGTCAGCCACAGCCCCCGATCATCCCCGGCCAGCCGCCACGATCAAGCAACACCCCCAGCGTGTCTCCCCAACGCATACACCCAGGTCAACGAGCCACAACCCCGAACCCCTGAATGAATACCACGTAATGCCAGGATATCGATGTTCCGGTGGTACGTGTGATGTATTTGGCCATTTCCCGGCTCGACCAGTGCGACAGGCCAGTCTCCGTCGGCGGGGTGGTACGGGTCAGGGGGAGGACCTGGCTGCGGATCCGTACGGGTACCTGCTCCCGCGGCGCCCCAC
>NZ_CAAAFR010000012.1:0-8417 GCF_900634745.1 Protofrankia symbiont of Coriaria ruscifolia | reverse complement strand
GGTCCGCCATGTCCTGCTTTCCCACAACGCAACAGCCCCCTCAGCACCCGCGGCAGCCCACGGATGGCCGGCTTATCGGTGTCGGACCCGCTGGGACTTTGGGTGCGGCCAGCCGTATTCCGACCCACTCCGCAGCGACACTCATAGTGCTCGTCTGCGCTAGGCCAGCGGCCGGGGCTGCCTCCAGCACGTCGCTGGGCTCGACATGACCCTCTCGGCCAGCCTTCGGCGTCAGCAGCCAGATCACGCCAGCCTCGGACAGTTGGCGGCGGGCGTCGATGAGAGCCTCCACGAGATCGCCGTCATCGTCCCGCCACCACAGCAGCACGACGTCAACCACCTCGCCGGAGCCTTCCGGGACGCGTTCCGTTCCGCTGGCGGAAGTGACAGCGTCAAGAAGATCATGGGCGATGTCATCGTCTTCCGGGATATTGAGCGACTGAACCCGTACGTCGGGCGTAATACCCAGACATGCCGCGTTCGCCGCGGTCGGACTCACCCTCGTTGCGTTGTTCCGCTCGTGGGGCGGGCACGTCGTGTCACGGATCTGAATACTCGTCGGTACCACGATCGGCATCGGTGCACCTTGATCCGGGGAAAACGCATCCTGATCCGGGGAAGCAGCCGGAACGGTGTCGGTCAGGCTGCCCGGCCCACCGGTGGGAGGGTGGGTCTCCGCGGCAAACGCGGCGGACCCGTCACCGGTGACGCGGGCACCGCCGACGCTTTCACCGGTGGCATTGTTGGACGGGTCGGTGGACGATCGACGCTCCCGGTCGAGGAGATTGAGCAGCAGCTCGGCAGCGATCTTCCCCTGACGGGCCGCCGGCTGGACGATCGTCGTCAGGTCGAACAGCTCTGCCATGTCGTGCCCGTCGAAGCCGATCACAGACATGTCCTCGGGCACGCGGAGCCCGGCATGGCGCAATGTCCGCAGCGCACCCATCGCCATCTCGTCGCTTGCGGCGAACACCGCTGTGGGCGGCGACTGGATCGAGAGCAGCTCGGCCATGGCCTGCGCACCTCCCTGCACGGTGAAATGCCCGGCCGTCTCCAACCCGGGATCACATTCGATACCGGCTGCCGCAAGAGCTTGGCGATAACCGCGCGGCCGATCCGTGGGAGCGGTGAAAGGCACCGGTTCACGATCACCTGATTCGTCCCCGACCGCCCCACCCGAGATCAGCCCTATCCGCCCATGACCAAGATTGATCAGGTGCTGCACCGCCGCACGGGCACCGGCGACGTCGTCGACCCGCACGCTGGCGAAGCCGGGCACGGTCGCGCCGACAAGAACAACCGGTATATTAAGCGCTTGCAGAAACTCGATCTCCGTCAGGGTGAGAGGCGGACACAGGATGAGCACCGCATCGACCCGCTTGCGCAGCGGCAGCGCATCGAAGAAGCGCACCCGGCCCGCATCGTCGCCGAGATTGTACAGCAGCAGATCCAGTCCGGCCGCCCGCAGCACCGCCTCGGCCCCGCTGACGACCTGGGCGAAAACCCAGCTGGTCACATCCGGCACGACCACCCCGATCGTGCCCGTACGCCCGCTAGCGAGCCGGGACGCCTGCGGCGACGCCACATATTCCAGCTGCGCGGCAGCCTCCCGGACCCGTCGTCGGGTGCTTTCGGCGACGCCCGGCAGCCCACGCAGCGCCCGCGACACCGTCGCCGTGGAGACGCCCGCCAACGCGGCCACGTCCTCGATGCTGCCGCCCATCCCGGGTTCCTCCTCAGTCCCCGACGCACCCGCCGGACCCCACCAGCCGGCCAGCCGGCCCTGCCCCTATGTGTAATTTGGTTGTGTGCGCGAAGGAACCGTCTAGTAACATGTTTATTACACAAAGCTGGGATCATAACAGGGTTTGGCGCTTCGGGAAAGTTAGGGACCGTGGAATCGGCCCGGCCGAGGTAGAGGGTCTGTTGCGTTTGCCGGGTCCTTGGTCCGGCCGGCTGGGTGGATGCGTCGAGATCCCGTCGGGTCTGTTGCGTTCAGCGGAGTCAAGACATGCCAGCCTCCGCCGGGCCGCTGATCAGACCGCCAGGGCGAGCTCGGTGAAGGCAGCCGACAGCCGCAGGTGTGGGTTGGGCGTTGTTAACTTGGCTGGGGCCAGGCGTGTTGGGACCGGGCGGGGCCGTGTGTCTGCGCTGTGATCAGGCTGCCGCGGGTACGCCAGTGATCTCCTTCCAGGTCCTGAAACGGGCGGGTCATCTCGGTGCGGTAGTCGGTAGCGGTGAGGCGGTGACGCCGGGGCCGGAAGTGCGGCGAGATCGCACTGAACACCGACAGGAACGTCTGCGCGGCTCCGGGCGAGCGGAAGCCTTTCCTGGCATGTTCGCGCTGGCGGGTGGGCTGGTGGGAGTTCTCCGCCCGGTTGTTCAGGTACTTCGAGCAGCGGTGCTCCACCGAGCGCATGATCTCCCGGTGGGCGGCACCGCAGCTGCGCAGCTGGTCGGTGACCAGCACCCTCTGCGTGCGGCACTGGCGCTTGAGCAGTTTCTGGAAGAACCGCGTGGCCGCCTTCGCGTCACGTCGAGACTGGACCAGGATGTCCAGGACGTTGCCGTCCTGGTCGACCGCCCGCCACAGGTACTTCCACCTACCGTTGATCTTCATGAAGACCTCGTCCAGGTGCCACGTGTCGCCGGCCTGGGGCTTGCGGCGGCGTAGCTCGCGGGCGTAGGTGGGCCCGAACGTCGCACACCACTGGCGGACCGTCTCATGGGAGACGATCACCCCGCGGGCGAGCATGAGCTCTTCGACCTCGCGGAAGCTCAGCAGGAAGTGGTGGTACAGCCACACGCAGTGGCTGATGATCTCTGCCGGGTGCCGGTAGCCCTTGTACGACGGCATTCCGGCTTCCACGAGCAGTCCCTCCCGACGACAAACAACCCGAAGATCATTTTCAGGCTACCAGGCCAAGTTGACAGTGCCCCTCACAAGGGTCCGAACGGTGTCGCCGTCGCAGGCAAGATCAGACCGCAGAGGTGGCACTGCCACCAGCAAGTGCTTACCATTATCGCCTGGCCGCTAACAATAGCGGAGGTCGACGCCATGTAGAGGCGCATCCGGTCGGAGTTGAAGCCGTTCGTGGCGGCCTTGTGGACAGCTTTCCCTGTGGGAGTGAGCTCACCATCGCTATCACGCTCGGCAGCCTTACTGACCGCGATGACCGTCTGGGTATGCACCGCGTGCACCGGGTGCACTGGCGGCAGGGCTTTCGGGCATAGCAGTCCCGAACCGCCCATGGTCTTGACTGGAAAAGGGTAGTCATCCACGGTTTTCGTCCCTGAATGCGACGGCAGTGTGCGTCGCGCTATTCCAGTAGACCGCGTAATGCCCGGTGACGGGCGCATAGCGAAACACTCCTTGGTCCGTCAGGAACGGGACCAGTTCAAAGGGTGCCGCTACGTCGCCCGACAGCTCTCGGATCGATTCACTGTCGAACTCGATCGCCTCGTCTGTACGGCCCGCACCACTCGGCCCGGAAGTCGACGAAGACGGGCACCTTGCTGTCCAGTACCTCCTTGGCGAATGTGCTGTCGGTGACGGCCTGGGGATCCCTGCCATGGCGATTTCCTTATGGTGGTTGCTCTAGGGGCCCGTAATGGATTAAGTGACGCCATCGCAACGCCCTGACGCGAAGATTCGGGACCGAATCTTCGCACACCACGGTGCGCCTCGAAGACGGCGCCGCGATGCTGACCTGCGTAGACGCCTCGCAAGAAAGTCACTTATTGCATTCCAGCTCCTAGCGGTGGTGATGTGGACCTGGGTGCATCGGGAACGGTTGGGACAGCGGTACCCGGGACGGTCAGGACAGGCGTCGGATCCACCAGAAGCAGAACCCTGCGAGACCGAGGGTGAGGGCGGTGTAGATCCCGGTCTCGTACCACTGGAAGAGCCAGAAACGGCTGGAGGGATGATAGATCATCTGTTCCTGGTAGCCGAGCCATTTTATCTCGGCGACGCACGCCGACCTATCGGCGGGCTCGAAACCCGGGAAACGATTCAACGGTTGGCCGAACGCGCAGGGTCCTGAGGACCGGGACAGGGGGATGTCGTCGACGTTGTCTCCGGACTTGTCCACGATGTTCTTGGACGGGATCCAGGCACCCCATTCGGGCGCCTTCACGATCACGTTTATGTGACCCTCACCCGACGGCTCTAGTGCGTACAGGTTCGAGGCTGTGATCTCGAAGGTCGAACGGGTGGGTTGGGAGAAGTGGACCCGCAGTCCCGGCATGGCGATCTGGACGGCGAGGTAGACGACAAGGGTGATGGCCATGGCGGGCTGGGTGCTGCGGACCAGCATCCCGACGGTCACGCCGAGGACGAAGGCAAAGGCCGCGTATCCGATGGGGGCGATGCCGCGGGCGGCGAACAGCAAGGGCGATATCGCTTTGGTCTTGTCGATCGGGATGGACCACCGGGTCACCGCGAGGCTGCCCAGCCCCGCGGCGGTCATGGCGGCCAGGCCGCCGAGACTGAGTTTGACAGCCAGCCAGCGGGCGCGGGTAATGCTCTGGTTCCACACCAGCCGGTGGGTGTCGGCCTCGAGCTCACGGGGGATCAGCGGCGCTCCCCAGAAGAGCCCGATAAGAGCCGGCAGGACCAGCACGATCGTGGTGAGCACGAGGGACCAGGCCAGGTGGTCGTCTTTGAAGTGCTCGACAAAGCTCGAGCAGCTGGGGGTACAGGCGGTGATCCCGTCGGAGTATTTATGGGCCAGGCCCGGGCCGGTCAGGCCCAGGATGGCGGCGAGCACAGCGAGCGGGACGAACATCATCGCGGCCGCGGCGCGGGACTGACGCCAGGTCAGCCAAATCATCGCTGTACCTTCAGGACGGGTCGATGGTTGCGGTTGGCCACAGGCGGGCTCATGTAGGTCAGGACGAGGTCTTCCAGGCTGAGCTGACTGACGTCCCAGACGGGGTCGTGGATCGGGGCGTCGGTGCGGATGATGAAGGTGTTATGCCGCTCGACGTGGCTGGAGGAGATGACGTGCTGGTGTGCCGGGAGCCGGGGGGGGTCGCGGAGCAGGCCGCTGAGCCTGCGGTGGGTGGCCAGCAGCTCCTCGATCTTTCCCGCCACCCGGACGCGGGAGTCGGCGAGCACGATCAGGTAATCGCAGACCCGTTCCAGATCGGAGACCAGGTGGGAGGACAGCACCACGCTGAGCTTGTGCTCGGCGACGTCTTCCCTCTCGGCGACCTCCTTCCTCTCGGCGACGTCTGCCATCAGGGTTTGCAGGAACTCGCGGCGGGCGGACGGGTCGAGCGCGGCGACCGGCTCGTCCAGGAGCAGCAGCTCGGGTCGTTTGGCGACACCCAGGGTGAGGGCGAGCTGGGCGCGCTGCCCGCCCGACAGCTTTCCGGCCCGGCGGGCGGGATCAAGACCGAGCCGTTCGATCCGTTCCCGTGCGAGCGCGTCGTCCCACCGGGGGTTGAGGCGGGCACCCAGCTTCAGATGGTCGGCGATGCTCAGCCTGTCGTAGGTGGGGGTGCCCTGGGCGACGAACCCGACCTTGGCCAGTTGTGCAGGGCTGGCTCCGGGGCGGCCACCGAGCACCGTGATGCTGCCCGAGGTCGGCGCCGTCTGGCCGCTGGCGAGGTTCAGCAGCGTGGTCTTGCCCGCTCCGTTGGAGCCAACCAGTCCCACGACGTGCCCGGCCGGGATGTCCAGGGTGCAGTCCGACAGCGCCCAGCGCCGTCCGTACTTCTTGCCCAGTGCCTGGGCCCGCAAGGCGGCGGTCATGCTATGTCCTCCACAGCGGTGGTCCGAAAGGCGGTCATGAACAGGGCCTCGATGCTTTCGTCGTCGAGACCGGCCCGGCGGGCCCTGGCCAGCCAGCGCTGCAGCTCCTGACGCAGTGGCTCGTGCGCGGGGAGTGAGGCGTCGGCGAGCGTCGCGGTCACGAACGTCCCCACCCCGGGCCGGGCGACGACCAGGCCCTTGTGCTCGAGTTCCCGGTAGGCCTTGAGCACTGTGTTCGGGTTGATTGCCAGCCGCGCCACCACGTTCTTGACCGTGGGGAGCTGGTCACCCTCACGCAGCAGGCCCAGCCGCAGGGCCTGCCGCGCCTGGCGGACCAGCTGCAGGTACGGCGAGAGACCGGATCGCTCGTCCAGGTAAAACTCGATCATCCGGGGCGTCTCCCCATCTAGCTACATATTTCCTTAGCATCCTAGTACATGTGTGCAACCCAGGGCCGAGATACCGTCTCGCAGAGGTCTTTAGGGATCTGTTGACGATCTTGTTTGCGCCGTGAGGCGCTGAGGATCGAAGGAGGTGCAGGACCTCCTCGCCGGACCGTCGCAGCGGCAGTGGATCGTCCCCACCCTGGCGTGCGTTGTGGGTGGGTCTGTTGCGTTCGCCGGGTCCTTAGTCAGGTAAGATGGGTGGATACGTCGAGGTTCCGTCCGTCCACCGGTCCCGCCTCTCCAGTTCACCGGGTTCCGGTTCCCGCCCGATGTGATCGTGCTGATGGTCCGCTGGTACCTGCGCTATGCCCTGTCCTATCGGGACCTCGAGGAGCTCCTCGCCGAACGCGGTCTGCTTGTCGACCATGTGACCGTTCTCGACTCGGTCGACCCGCACGACACCACCAGTGCGGCGATCTACACCCTGCGCCGGCTGGCCGGGCGGATCCTCCGGCCAATGAAGAGTGTTATTCAGAACCCCCTGATCGGCCGAGCAGGAGCGGCGCTGACCTGCGGCGACGTCGGCCGCGACCCGAGTTCTGAATAACGCTCGAAGCTGTTTTATACGCCTCCGATCACCAAGGCGAGCGTGCTCACTCAATTCTCATCCGAAAGGGTGGAGGTGCGCCGTCACGAATGCTACTGACGTGATCATTGCCACGATGATGTCAGTAGAGTCGAAATTCTTCCTTTCTAGTTCCAAAGTGCCGACTCCGTCGGCGGATCGACGAAGACGCACAAGTACGGAAAGCCTGATGTACTTCCCAGGGTGCATTCAATCCCACCCTTTAAGCCATATCCATTCTCTACACAGGAGATGGGGCACTCTATGCCGAGGAGACGCCTACATCTCGCAGGCACGACGCCGGCTACCTACGCCACCGCGACGTCGTCGGCCTCCACACCGCCGCAGGCCGCGTCAGTCCGGACGCTTGCCTCCGACCTGGGGCGGAAACCATCTGGGTACCTGAGCAGCAGCTTCTCCACGTTGGCCGTCGCGACCTCGTGGAGCGAGGTTCCGAGAACGCCGGCCAGGTGCGCCAGGTACCAAAGGACGTCTCCCATTTCCTCGATGAGCGCCTCACGGTCGAGCGGTGCGCCGTGAAAGACGTGCTTCTTGACCAGGTCGGCGGCTTCACCGGATTCCCCGCAGAGTCCGATCACCCCGAGCAGTAGATCGTCTTTTTCTGATAGCCCGTTGATGGCCGTCCGACGGACAGCATTCTGGTAGGTGTCAAGCATGGGCGATGTCGGAGCGCGCCACGAACATTCCGCACGATGCTTTTACGTCGAAGCCGACGCGGGGGACTATCTTCACCCTGCTGCCCGGAAGGCGTTTTTCCATGACAGCAGCATTGCGGTGGATGACCTCTTCCGCCGGCTCCTGGCCGACCCGAGGAGAGTGCGGATTATATCTGACGATATTGACGTCGACGCGAAGGTTCATTTTGTTTACCATCGCACAGACGCCCTCCACGCTTTCTTCGGAGTCGTTTTCGCCCTCGATGAAAGCAAAATGCAGAACCGGGATCTTGCGCGTTTTCAACTGGTAATCCTTGAGCATCTCGAGAGCGTCTTCGGGCGCCATGGCCTTCGGTAGCCAACGGCGGCGGAACCTCGGATCGACAGAATAGATAGAGTAGTAGATGTCGGGGCTATAGCCGCCGAAGATCGGCGCCAAGCCGTCCAGCGCAGTCAGCTCGGTCGGGAAGATAGTGGAGAACTTCACCCGAGGTACAAGACGTCGGCGAGTCGCTTCGGCGCTGAGTCGGTCGACCAGTTCGGGCCCGTTGCCGAGGATGTGGGGGTTCGAAAACGGTTCGCCTCGCGCCATGAAGTTAAAATGTACCACTTTTGCCGGCTCAGCATTGCAGTCGTACCATGAGAGTACTTCCGTCGCCTGGCTCAAGATTTCGTCCGTGGTCAAGTCGCTGGCCTGAACCTGACCGGTCTGCGTCAGATGGCACATGCGACAGGCTTTTCCGCAGCCCGTCTGCGACGACACGTACACGATGAAGTAGTCCACGCGACGTCTTACGTACCGGGCCTCGATCATTCCCCCAGGCTCATAAGACAAAACGAAGTTCTTTGATGGGTCGATCTTGCTCTCTATGATCATCGTGAAATCCCCTTCCGTACGGGTCGGCTCCATCGTCAGATCGACAGGGGGTGGTTTCAAGGGGTCAGAGCGACGCCCTGACACCCCGCTT
>NZ_CAAAFR010000011.1:0-2353 GCF_900634745.1 Protofrankia symbiont of Coriaria ruscifolia | reverse complement strand
CGCTGACCGCGAACGTTTGCCGGGTCGGGTCAGGCTGCCCATCTTCCGGGAAGGCCGATCGCGTTCCGCTGGCTGCGTACGGCTGTTCAAACGTCGCCGCGCAGGCCCACTGACAGGAGTTGCGCGGCCTTGACCGGGCCGATCTCGAAGCGGCCGAGCCGGTGCCGGTAGAAGGCCAGCGCGGAGTACGAGTCGATCAGGGTGTTGTCGGAGTCGAAGAACGCCACCTCCTGTCGGTGAGCCGTGGGCGGCGCGACCACAGGCTGTGGTACCTCCACGTCGCTCCACCTTGTGAATCATAGCAAGTATGCCGCACATCACAATGACCCTCTTAGCTTGCCTTACCGTGGTGTTCACAGTATTAAGTGAACAACTAATAGTCTCGGGAGTGATGATGGGCGATCGGGTCACGGTGGCGGGCGTCGGCATGGTGCCGTTCGCGACGCCGAGCAGGAGTGACAGCTACGACGTGCTGGCCGAGGGGGCGGTGAAGGCGGCCCTGGCCGATGCCGGGATCGACCTGGCGGCGGTCCAGCAGGCGTACGCCGGCTATGTGTACGGCGACTCGACGAGCGGGCAGAACGCGCTGTACCGGGTGGGGATGACCGGGGTGCCGGTGGTGAACGTGAACAACAACTGCTCGAGCGGGTCGTCGGCGCTGTTCCTGGCGCGTCAGGCGGTGGCCTCCGGGGCTGCGGACTGCGTGCTGGCGTTCGGGTTCGAGCAGATGCAGCGCGGCGCGCTGAAGATGCAGTGGGACGACCGGCCCAGCGCCTTCGGCCGGTTTGACGAGGTGCTCACCAAGGTGCAGGGCGAGGTCGAGGGTGTGCCGTTCGCGCCGCGGTACTTCGGCGGTGCGGGCGCGGCCTACTGCGAGAAGTACGGGATGGACCCGTCGGTGTTCGCCCAGATCTCGGTGAAGTCGCGCAGGCACGCGGCGAACAACCCGTATGCGGTGTTCACCGATCCGGTGACCGTGGAGGAGGTTCTTGCCTCACCGCGGATCTTCGGTCCGCTGACCCGGCTGCAGTGCTGCCCGCCCACCTGCGGCGCGGCCGCCGCGGTGGTCGTTTCCGAGGATTTCGCGCGCGCCAACGGGCTGCGCGCCGACGTGGCGATCACCGCGCAGGCGATGAGCACGGATACCCCGTCGTCGTTCGACGGGGACCTGATGCGCCTGGTCGGTTACGACATGACCAGGTCCGCCGTGGGGCAGGTGTACGAGGCGGCCGGGGTGGACCCGCACGATGTCCGCGTGGTGGAGCTGCACGACTGCTTCACCGTGAACGAGCTGATTTGCTACGAGGCGCTGGGGCTGACCCCAGAGGGCACGGCGGAGAAGTTCATCGCCGACGGCGACAACACCTACGGCGGCCGCGTGGTGACCAACCCGTCGGGTGGGCTGCTGTCCAAGGGACACCCGCTGGGCGCGACCGGGTTGGCGCAGTGCGCGGAGCTGGTGTGGCAGCTGCGCGGCGAGGCCGACAAGCGCCAGGTGGAGGGCGTGAACGTGGCGCTGCAGCACAACATCGGCCTCGGCGGCGCCGCCGTGGTCACCCTCTACGAGAAGGTGGCCTGAGCAGGCACTGTTGCATTCGTCGATCACAGTTGATCTTCACTGCAGATCTTCCCGTCAGACGCGCTCATGTGCCCCGATCAGTGAGGCTACCGGCCGCCCGGAGCCGCGTTGATGAGTCTCGGCGCCGGAAGACTTGCAGCCAGGATCCGCCGGTGCACGCGAATGCAACAGCGCCCCCAGAACCACCTCGCCGACACCTTCGGCCTCACCGGTGGGCACCCCGGACTTAGGTAATACAGTCCAACAATATCAACATCTGCTGTGACCGGCGAAAACCGTAGCAAAGATCGAAATAGCTAGGAAACTCCATCTAGTAGTACTTCGTTAGGTTGATTGGATCTCGGCTGGTGCGGATAGGGAGAAGACGGGACAGACCCACCAGATGCAACCCCGGCTGCTGGAGTTCACCGGGCAGATGCTCGCCAGCCTGGCGCGCAAGGACCAGCGGGCCACCGGAGAACTGCACGTGCGAGGACTGCTGGGCGAGGGCCGGCGCAAGTCGATGCAGCCGATGGCCGACCTGTGGGGCTCCAGAACCCCGATTTGGGTGGTGACCTGCGCGTTTGCCTGCAGGGCGGGGGCCGCGTCGGGCAGGCTGAATGGTCATGGTGTAGTCCCTGCTCTACACCCTGACGCGCAACGCCTTCGGGGTGCTGCTCCACCTCCTTCGCGGTGACACCGCGAAGGAGGTGGAACGGGTCTGTTGCGTTGGTGCGGTCCGCCGTCTCGGCGACCGGCCAGGCATGGTGGGTGGATGCGTCGATGTGCCGTCCG
>NZ_CAAAFR010000010.1:0-7895 GCF_900634745.1 Protofrankia symbiont of Coriaria ruscifolia | reverse complement strand
CTAGGTCAGAGCCCGAGCAGCCGGCTGCAGATCGACTCGACTGCGGCCGACACGTCCGGGTTGTGCCGCAGGTGCGGGGTGCGGGCCGTGTCGTTGGCGACGGCGACCGCGGCGTGTACGCGGATCCGGGCGGCGGTGGGGTCGAGCTCAGGGTGCACGAGCCGGAGCAGGTGAACCCATTCGGTGAGGTAGTCGTGCTGGACTCGGCGGGCGGCGTGGCGTTCGTCCTCCGGCAGGTGCTCGACCTCGGTGATCAGCAGCCCGATCAGGTCGTGGTGGGCCTGGGTGAACCGGATGTAGGAGCCGACCAGCCGGCGCAGCGCATCGGCGGCGCCGTTCGAGGTCTGATAGACCGCGCTGACGTCCATCAACAGGGCGGCCGTGCCGCGCTGGAACGCGGTGCGCAGCATGTCCAGCTTGCTTGGAAAGTGATTGTAGACGCTGGGGCCGGTGATGCCGACGGCGTTGCCGATGTCCTCGATGCCGACGCCGGCGTAGCCCTGGGTGGCGAACATCCGCACCGCCTGGGTGAGCAGCGCCTCGCGACGCGACGCCGGCAGCAGCGCCGGTCCGGCCGGTGGCGGCGGCGGTGCGGCGAAGGTGCTGGGCAGCGGGGTGTCCAGCACAAGGTCGGCAAGCTCGGCGAGTAGTTCGTCGTAGGCGGGTCGGGACAGGTCCAGGTGGTGGAAGGACGGGCTCATCAGGACGGCCAGCGTCGCCCAGGTGACCAGGTCGGCGGTGTGGATGTCGAGCTCGGGGCGGGCAGCGCGCACCCGGTCGGTGAGTCGGCGTCCGATCTCGCGGACCTCGGCGCGCAGCAGGGCGTGGTCGTCGGGGGTCAGGTGGCGGGCTTCGCGCTGCCAGAGCACGCCGATGTGGCGTTCGTCGAGGCAGAGGGCGACGAGCCGGGCTGACGCCGTGGACCGGTCGCCGAGGTCGAGATCGTCGAGCAGGCGCCGTATCGGGGCCATGCCTCCGGCGATGACCTCGCGGAGCAGGTCCTGCTTGCCGGAGAAGTGCCGGTACAGCGCGGACGGGCCGATCGCCACGGCCTCGGCGAGGTCGGTCATTCCGATCTGGTCGTAGCCGCGGCGGGTGAACAGGTCCGAGGCGGCGCCGAGGATCAGCGCCCGCCGGTTACGCGGGCGGGTGCCGCGCGGCGGCGCGAGCGTGCGGTCCGGCACGGCAACCTCCTCGGTGCGGTTCAGCCCAGTTCCAGCGACCAGCCGATGATCTCCGTGGTGCCGCCGTAGATCCGCGAGATCCGCGAGTCCGCCCAGGCTATCGGGTACTCCAGCATGCAACCGTAGCCGCCGTGCAACTGCACGCAGGCATCCATCACGCGGCCCTGCAGCTCGGTGGTCGGCACTGTTGCATTCGTCGATCACAGTTGATCTTCACCGCAGATCTTCCCGTCAGACGCGCTCATGTGCCCCGATCAGTGGGGCTACCGGCAGCCCGGAGCCGCGTTGATGAGCCTCGGCGCCGGAAGACTTGCAGCCAAGATCCGCCGGTGCGCGCGAATGCAACAGTGCTGGCCGACGTGGAAGCGGCACCCCGCTACCAGAGCGTTCAGGTCAGGATCCGTCGGCGGCGCGCCTCCGAGACTGATTCCCCGCGCCGGGCGACGCCGAGCTTGGTGTAGATGCTCTTGAGGTACCACTTGATGGTGTTGATGGTCAGGCCCAGGTTACGCGCGATTTCCGTGTTGGACAGTCCGCGATCCAGGAGACGGAGGATGTCAATCTCGCGGGCATTTAGTGGTTCTTCGGGAGTGGGATTCCGCTCGGCCGGGCGATCGATAATGGGGATTGCTGCCCGTTCTGCGTCGGCGTGGGCCGTGGCGAGCAGCCTGGACAGGTAGTCAGACGGCACGGTGGGCAACCCCGCGGGCCATCGGCGACACCGTCCCGCGTCCCGAAGCCGACCGACGATCTTCAGGAGCTCCGGTCCAGCGTCGATGACGGTGCGCACGAGACCCGATCGCGCGCCGGAGACCAACGCAGGTACCACAGTATGGACTGCGGCGTCGGAGTCGCCGCTCAGCGAAAGCACTATCGCGAGTTCGATGCGTGCGGTCGTTTCGGCGTACCGCCAGGCCACGGAGCTGCTCTCGTGGAAAATCTCGGACAGCGGCCGAAGTGCGCCGGCGTAGTCGCCCTGGGCAGTCAGGATTCGCGCGCGCATCGTGAGCTGGTAGTGGCGGGTGGCCATGGCGATGCCGTCGTCGCCGCGTGCGATTTCCTCGGTCTGGTGGGCGAGTACGTTCTGTGCGCTCCCGGTGTCCCCGAGGGCTAAGTGCAGCCGCAGGCGTTCGTAATCGACGGCGGCCGACAATCGCGGCAGTGCGAGCTGGCTCGCCGCTTCGTCGCCTTCATCGAGAAGTGACCAGACGTCTTCGATGTCGCCTCGCAGGGCTTTGATCCGGGCCAGGGTGGTGTAGGTGACGATCATGAAGTCGGCGACGCCGCTTTCGGCGCCGAGTTCGTGGCACTCCTCGAGGAGCCGCTCGGCGGCGTCGGTTTCGCCACGCTCGTAATACAGCCTGCCCAGTGGCGCTCCCGCTAGCCGGGCGGCGTGCGAGTGTTGCCCGGCGACTCTGCGTGCGAGCGCCACGGCTTCCTGGTAGAGACGTTCGGCGGTTACGAGGTCGAGTTGGGCGAATGCAGCGAGTCCGGCGAAGCAACGCCCGTACACGCCAGCGTAAGGCCCGCGTGTGGTCGCATGGAAGGCGTTGGCCCACTGCTGCCGCGTCTGCGCTGTGCGGTAGTCGAAGGTGTGGATGTCGACGAAGGTGCGGATGTTGGACGACACCGCGACCAGCCAGGGCCGGTAGCCCGGGTTGTCCACGATGTAGGGCGCGACCAGGGTGGCGGCGCGGTCGATCCGGTCGCCGTAGACATCGATGCAGGCCTGCACGACATCAGCCTCGCCGAGGATGTCCTTACTGGTGTCGTCGGTTGCGGAGGCCAAGGCGGCTCGCACGTGGTCGATCGCGGTCTGCGCAGGCTGTGCCCGTTGCAGGAGGCAGTTGGCCCAAGCGACGGCGATCTGTAACGTCGGCCTGCTTGGCAAGAGGAACTTCGGCAGCTTGTTGACCAGGCCGAGCAGGGTGGCCATGCGGCTGTGCTCCACCAAGTGCATGGCCTGCCGTTCCACCAGATCCACAGCTCCGGTGTCGTTGCCAGCGGCCAAGGCGTGGGTGACCGCCTCGCTGAGAAGGTCGTGATCAGCGAACCACGCCGACGCGGTGCGGTGCAGGGTGACGATCCGGTCGGCATGATCACGCTCCAGGCGACGCTGCAGATAGCCCGCGAAGAGGTGATGGTAGCGGAACCATTCGCGGTTGTCGTCGAGCGGCCGGAGGAACATGTCTCGCCGTTCGAGATCTTCCAGCAGGGCCTGCCCACGCCGCTGCCCGCTCACCGCGGCTGCAAGGTCGCCGCAGAGGCGATCACAGACGGAGGTTGTGAGCAGGAAGTCAAGCAGGTCGGCGGGCAAGGCGTTGAGCACGTTCTCGGCGAGATAGTCGCCGATGGAGTGATGCCGGCCCGAGAAGCCGCGGATCAAGGCCGACGGGTCGTCGCTGTTGCGCAGCGACAGGGTGGCGAGTTGGAGCGCGGCAACCCAGCCGTCGGTGCTGGACCACAGTCGATGGACGTCCTCGCTGTCGAGATCGAGCGCGTTGAGGTCGAGGAGGAAGGCGACGGACTCTTTGTGGTCGAAGCGCAGCTGGGTGGCGTCGATCTCGGTCACCTGGTTACGCACCCTGAGCCTCCCGACGGCCGGTGACCGGGTTCGACTGGTGACGATCAGGCGGAGGTTGTCCGGGCCCACGTCGAGCAGGAATTCCAGCGCGGCGGCAGTCGTGGGGGCGTCGATGAGATGCCAGTCGTCGAGAACGATCGCAAGGGGCCGCCTGTGCTCGGCAACCTGGTTGACCAGTTCGGTGAGCACGTACCGTTGAGCGTCGTCGGAGTGTTCTTCGAGGACATCGACCAGGTCGCCGGCGAGGGTGGGTTCGACGCGGCGCACCGCCTCGATGAGGTGGCTGAGGAACCAGACCACGTCGTTGTCGTCGCGGTCGAGGCTGAGCCAGGCGACCGGCACGCCTTCGATGCGCAGCACGCGCTGCCATTGAACCGCCAGGGTGGTCTTACCGAACCCGGCGGGGGCGTGGATCAGAGCCAGCCGCTTGGCCCGGCCTTCGCGGAGCACGTCGATGAGCCGGTCACGGCTGACCAGCCCATCGTCGTCGTAGGTGGGGGCCTGAAACTTCGTGGACACGGCCGGCGTGGGAGGTGCCTTGGTGTCCATTCAGCTCGCCTCGCCTCCGAGGGCTCCCCGCCCGGCTCCGTTGCCACGCGTTCGTGACTGTGCTCACACGTCCTAGCGTCCATTCTGGCACTGGCCACCTGAACCGCAACACTTCGGCCTCACCAGCCTGGCCAGCCGGCCCGCAGCGCCTTCTTGTCGAGCTTCCCGTACACGGTGGTGGGTAGCGTCTCGACGACGCGCACGGCCTTGGGCTGCTTGTAGCGGGCGAGCTCGGTGCGGCAGTGCGCGAGCAGTTTGGCCTCGTCGAACGCGCCGGTGTCGTCGGGCACGACGAACGCGACGACGGCTTCGCCCCAGTCCGGGTGCGGGATGCCCACCACCGCGACCTGCCCGACACCGGGGCAGGTCGCGGCGACGTTCTCCACCTCCGTGCTGTAGACGTTCATACCACCGGTGATGATCATGTCGTTTTTGCGGTCGAGCAGGTAGACGTACCCGTCTGCGTCCATGCAGCCGAGGTCTCCGGTGTGCAGCCACCCGTCGCGCAGCGTCTTGGCGCTCTGTTCGGGGCGGCCGCGGTAGCCCACCATGGTGTAGGGCGTGTAGGCGGCGATCTCACCGACCTGGCCGCGGGGCAGCTCCTGGCCGTCCTCGTCAACGACCTTGACCGCGGTCATGGTGGCGGGCTGGCCGCAGCTGGCCAGGCGGTGTTCACCGTCGGGATCGAGGCGATGGTCTTCGCGGCGGAGGCGGGTGATGAAGTTCGGCGCCTCCGACTGGCCGTAGAGCTGCATGAACACCGGGCCCAACACCTTGAGGCCCTGTTCGAGACGTTCCCGGGTGATCGGCGCGGCTCCGTAGAGGATGGTGCGCAGCGAGCCGAGGTCCAGCTCCCGCCCGCCCGCGCGGTCGAGCACACGATAGATCATGGTGGGCACCATGAACGTGAAGGTCACGTGGTCAGCGGCGATGCGCTGCAGGACCAGCTCGGGGTCGAACTTGGTTTCCAGGAAGTGCCGGGCGCCCTTGAGCATCCCTGCTTGCAGGAGGAAGCCCGCGCTGTGCGGCAGCGGTGACATCAACAGCAGCACCTCGTCGTCGAGCAGCCCCATCTCCATCACGTGGGAGAACAGGTTGAGGGTGAGATTGCGCTGGGTGTGCGTCACCCCTTTGGGCAGGCCGGTGGTGCCGCCGGTGTAGACGATCAACCCGATGTCGGCGGGGGTCGGGTTGACGGATGGCACCGTGTCGGGTTGTCCGGCCAGCGCGTCGCTCCACGGGACGACCCCGTCAGGGCACTCGTCCGGGTCGGCGATGGCGATGACCAGGTCGAGCAGGGGTGGCGCGGAGCGCAGCGCCACAGGGAGCATTCCTGCGTCGGTGATGGCGACCCGGGCGTCGCTGTCACGCAAAATGTAGTCGATCTCGCTGGCCGACAGCATGTCGTTGAGTGCCACCTTGACTGCACCGCAACGCAGGATCGCCTGGTCGGCAACGACGTATTCGGGTCGGTTGGACATCATCAACGCCACGGACACGCCCGGGCCCACGCCCTCCTGGCGGAGTCGGTGAGCGAGCTGGTTGGCGGCGGTCACGATATCGCCGTAGCTGTAGGTCTGGCCCTGGTAGTGCACCGCGGGACGCGAGCCGAACCGGTCGAGTGCGTCCACGAATAACGATTTCAGGGTGAGGTCAGTCATTGCACACGCTCCAGGACACTCGCGTAGTTGGCGACCGCGACGCCGCCCATGTTGAACACCCCGGCGACGGTGGCGCCCGGGATTTGCATCGCTCCCGCACGTTCGGTGAGCTGCAGCACGGCCATGACGTGCTGGGACACGCCGGTGGCGCAGACCGGGTGGCCTTTGGCCTTGAGCCCGCCCGAGGGGTTGACGGGCAGTTTGCCGTCCCGGTCGACGACGCCGTCGGCGACGACCTGGCCCCCGCCCCCGGGCGGGCACAGGCCGACGACCTCGTACTCGATGAGTTCAGCGATGGTAAAGCAGTCGTGGATCTCCAGCAGGTGCAGATCGGACAGCCGCACCCTGGCCTGCTCCAGGGCCGCCTGCCACGCCCGGTGCGCGGCGGCGAAAGCGAGCGGGTCGCGTCGCGAAGTGGGCAGGAAGTCGTTGGCCTGCACCAGGGCGCGGATCCGTACGGCAGGTGTGCGCGGAGCGCTGCCGGGCGCGGCAAGCACGACCGCGGCGGCGCCGTCGGAGATCGGGCAGCAGTCCGTTCGGCGCAGCGGGGCCGCGACCATCGGGTTGCGCGGACCTGTGCTGCGACAGAAGTCGAAGCCGAGGTCGGAGCGCAGGTGGGCGTATGGATTGGCCACGCCGTTGCGGTGGTTCTTGGCCGCGATCCGGGCCAGCGTGTCGCTGTGGTCGCCGTACTTGGCGAAGTAGGCCTCGGCGATCTCGGCGAACAGTTCGACAAACCCGGTGCTAGAGGACTCGCCGGCACGTTCGTAGGCGGCGCCGAGCATGGCGTGGCCGATGGCCTCGGCGGGGGCGTGGGTCATCTTCTCGGCACCGATCACCAACACTCGACGAGCCTGGCCGGATCGGATCGCTCGCACTCCGTACAGCAGGGCAGCCGAGCCGGTCGCGCACGCGTTCTCCACCCGGGTGGCGCGGGTGAACAGCAGATCGTCATCGGCCTGCAAAACCAGTGAAGAGGGGAAAGCCAACGACTGCAATCCCCCGTTGTAGGTGCCGAGGACGATCTCGTCGATCTCGTGGGGGTGCAGGCCCGCCGTTGTGATGGCGTCCCGCGCGACGGTGACGATCAGCGATTCCAGGCTCTCGTCGGACAGGCGACCGAAGGGGGTGTGGCCCCAGCCCACGATTTCCACGTCGTCGTGGTCCACATCGGGTCCCTTCAATGCTCAGATGCGTTGAGCGCGTTGATCCTCGCCAGCACGGTTTCCGGCGGGGCGTCGTAGGGGATTTCGCCGAAGCGGAACCCTCGCTTGGCTGCGGCGTCGACGAGCCGAGCGGCCTCGGCCGTGTCGGTCCACACGGATGGCGGGAGTCCCCCACCGTGGCGCCGATCGTCGGGCAACGCCTCCGGTCCAAGGCGAGGAAGAAGGAGCAGATCACCGGGCAGCCCGGTATCGAGCTGGTCAGGGTCGGTCACGTCGTCCAGCCGGACCGCGGTGACCCAGCCGTAGTGCCCGGCGGCGGCCAGCAGGCTCGACCAGACATCGGTTTCGTCATCGTCGGGCCCGGATGCGGTGCCACAGGTGATCTGCAGCCCGCGGACCGGCCGGTCCGCCACGGCGCGGATCACCTCCAGCAGGCCCGCCGCAACGTCATCGAGCGCATCGAAGTCGACCTCATCCGCACCGGTCGCGAGGAGCCTGCGCGGTGACGGGCAGTCGAGCACGATGTCGACACGGTCACCGAGCTGGTGGAGCAGCGCGTCGAGGGTGTCGGCCAACACCCGACGCGGCGCCGGCAGCTCCAACACCTCACAGACGGCGGTGACCTCACCACTGCCGACGAGATGGCGGGAGAACGGACCTAAGACGTTGACACCGAACACATCGGACCGCAGTAACCTGTGTGCCTGCCCGGTAGCGGCGACCAGCGTGGCCGGGTCGTCATACCAGCGGT
>NZ_CAAAFR010000009.1:0-5181 GCF_900634745.1 Protofrankia symbiont of Coriaria ruscifolia | reverse complement strand
AATGTGGATCGATCCGGCTTCGGCGCCGGTCGCTCTCGGTCATCCTATGGTTCATGGCGTCGTATGAGGACCAGGTGCGCAACCGGCAGCTCGCGGTCGAGGTGGCGGGGCAGTTGTACGCCGGGATTGCAGTCACCAACCGGTACAGGGACGTGGACCCCTACAACCGGTTCGCGCAGATCGCCGAGGAAGTGACGATGTTCGCAAGCCGCCTGGAGGAGTACCTCAACGCGCGGTGACCGCGTCCGGCGGCCAGCCGCGCGCTGAGGCCCTGGCAAGCGTGGTCATATTTCCGCCTCCAGAAGTACCGGGCGGTGGAACTGGGCGTGGGTGTCTGCTCGTAGATCCGATCCTCGGCGAAGAACTCGGCCAGGTCGTCGAGGAACTGCCTGGGCTGGGTGACGCCCTCGGCATGCGGCCAGTCGGAACCGAGCAGGATCCGTTCGACCGGACAATCCAGGCAATCCGCTGGTGGGAATGCTCGGTGAGGTCGGTGGTGGATGACTTGTCGCGGATATCCTGATCATCACCATGACGGACGCCATGGTTGGGGGAACGTCGACGTGTCCGCCACGGCCGCCCAGTGGAGCACGCGGAGGCCCCGAACCATGCGGGCTGGCGGCGTACAGTCGGCGGCATGAAGCGGATGGTCCAGATCCCGTACGAGCTGGAGCAGACCGAGGACGGCACCTGGGCGGCCCATGCGTCGTTCCCCAGCGGTGGCGCGCACGGGCTCGGTGACACTCCTGAGGACGCTGTTGCGGATCTCTACGAGGCCGTCAGTCTGGTCATCGAGGAGCTCGGAGTTCCACCGGTCCTGACGATCGTGCAGGACGTCGCCTGATGCCACCACTTCCCGTGCTGCCCGGCGGGGAGGCCGTCAAGGTCCTCGAGAAGCTCGGCTTCGAGGTGATCTGCATCAAAGGCAGTCACCACATGATGAGGAACGCCGAGGGTCGCTTCACAGTCGTACCAGTTCATCCGGGCCGTGACCTCCCGGTCGGGACACTGCGTCGGATCATTCGTGACACAGGGCTGTCGATCGAGGAGTTCGTCGCCATGCTTTGATCTGCAGCCCGTTGGCCGGAGGTGTAGCAGCGGGTGTAGCAACGTCGGCGATCAAGTAGGTACTTCGGCGGCGCTCCACGGACGAAAACACACGGGTACGGACGCTGGAAATACGGTCGATTCGGCCTGAAAAGCGGAAGGTCGGCGGTTCGACCCCGCCCCTGCCCACCACCTCTGACGCGAAGATTCGGGACCGAATCTTCGCGCACCATGGTGCGCCTCGAAGACGGCGCCGCGATGCTGACCAGGGGTTTTGCTGACCAGGGGTTTTGCTCCTCAACTGAGCTCCTCACAGTCTCTTGAAGATCGTTATGTAGCAACGGGGTGTAGCAACGGCGCCGGACGTCGGCGACCAGTGGTGGCCCTCGGCGCATCACCCCAGCCGCTCGGCGAGCTTCTGAAGCGCCACGCGCTTCTCTTCCAGAGAGACGTGCGCGTAGATCTCCATCGTAACGTCGATCGCCGTGTGCCCCGCGATGTCACTGACGGTGTGCGGGGGCAGCTTGGCGTTCAAACCGGTGGGCGGCAATGTACCGGGGGTGTTGAGTAGCGCTATCTGGGAAGATCGACTGGAGGCTATTCGTCAGGGTTGGTGATTGCGGTCTCGGGCGAGTTCGGCGGCGTAGCGGTGCCAGGTGCCGCCAGCCTGGGCTGTCCAGTGGGCGGCGGTGGTCGGGTGCAGCGAGATCATGTCGGCGAGGACCGTGGCAGGCAGCTCGGCGGCCAGTTGGATGATCGCGGCGCGGCGGCCGGCGATGGCGTAGACCCCGAGCTTGCGGAGGCGCTGACCGAACTGACTGGGCGTTATCGGGCGTCCGGGCAGCAGACCGGGGAACAGCCAGCCGGTCGTGCTCGGTGATCCGACGCCGATGTAGGGGCGGCCCTCGTCGTGCAGTCGTAGGACCAGGCCTGCGAGCGGCTCGGGCAGGTGAATGTGGTCGGTGCCGATCTGCAGGTGGACGGCGTCGTGGGACTGGATGACCTGGCTGGTCGTGAGCGCGGCGATGCGGGAGAGCTGCTGGCCGTAGAGCAGCAGCAGCGCCCCGGCGACCCGGTCGGTCAGCTCGGCGGTGTCGTCGTGCAGGAGCCGGGCGAGCAGCACGATCCGCTCGGCCTCGCTGGTGGCCGGTCCGGTCTGTCGGCGGCGGATCGGGACGCTCAGCGTTCGGGTGTGGCCGCGCTGCGCGGTCCAGTCGAGGAAGTCGCCCACGTCCTGGGCGGACGGGTCGCCGCTGGTCAGCCAGAGATCGACGGTGTGCTGGTCGAGATCGGCGAGGGTGGTGCCGCGGTCGTGCAGCCAGGCCAGGAGCCGGATCGTGACGTGGACCAGGTGCGTGGCGCGGGCGGTCGGGGTGCGAGGGTCAGCGGAGCGCTCCGCGCGGCGGCGCAACCGGCGCAGGACCCGCCAGGTCGTGTAGGCCGTCGCGACGCGTCGATGCTCGGGCGGCTCGACATCGGTGAGCCGGCGGGCGAGGCGTTGTTCGGCGCGGGCGAGCGCCTCGTCGCGGGCCGGGAGCACCTGGTGGGCGACGAGCAGGGTGCGCAGGTAGTCGGCGGCGGCGCGGCGGGGATGGGCATCGAGCGCGTCGTGGCTGGTTGGGAGCCGGCCGGCGGTCATCTCGGCGAGCAGCGCGCTGGCCGCGCCGGTGCGCAGCCAGTTCAACGCGGTGTAGGGGTTCGGGGTCGCGCAGATCGCCTCCAGTACGGCGGCCAGGTTGGCCGGGACCTCGCCGGTGCCGGCGGCGAGCAGCGCGGTCGTGCGGCGACGCAGGGCGCAGGACGCGCAGCGGCCGGCTTCGAACAGCTTGTCCTCGATGCCGCAGTCGACGCAGCGGTGCGTGACGGGTAGACCGGCGCAGTCGGCGCAGGTGGTGGCGCCGAGGCCGGGGGGATGCACCAGCCGGCGGGTCTGCCCGCAGCCGTCGCAGGTGCCGCGGTGGCGCAGCGCCGCCGTGTAACACGGGTCGCAGACCGGCCCCTCGGGCCAGCGGACGGCCGGCGGCCGGGTCGCGCCGCAGCGGGCGCACGGCACGGCACGGCACGGCCCGGCGCGGCGTGCACGTCTCGCAGATCGGGGTATCCGTGGTCGCGAACGCGCAGGGCCGGCGCCGCCCGCAGACCGAGCAGACCGCTTCCGGGGGCCTGAAGCAGTTCACGCAGATGTCGGGCTGGCCGTCGTGCGCGCGGCGCGCGATGCGACGCACCGTGCCGCTCACGGCATCGACCGTCGCGGCGATCACGTCGGCGGGCAGCGCCGGGTCGGCGGCGGCGACCGCCGCGGTCACCACCCGCCGGCGCCGCGCCGCCGGCTCCCGCAGGGACGCTCGGGGGCCGGTCATGACACGGTCCCCGGACCGGGGACGGCGGTGATCTCGGCGCGTCGTGGCCGCAGTGGTGTCACCGCCGGTGATGTCGTCGCCGGCGCGGGACCGGCGGTGCGTCGTGGCCGGCCCCGGTAGGGCTCGACGAGGTCTGTGGGCGTGCAGTCGAGGATGTCGCACAGCGCGGCGAGCGTCGCCAGCGACAGCCGCTCCGGGACTCCGGTCACCAGCCGGTAGACCTGCTCGCGGGAGAGCCCGACGCCGCGCTCCGCGAGCAGCGGGACCAGCGCGGTCGTCGCGAACAGCCCGCGGTCGGCCATCAGCCGGCGCAGATGCCAGTGGTAGCCGACCTGCGTGCTCACCGGCTCTCCGTCCCGGCCGCGGCGTCGAGCACCCGCGCGAGCGCCGCGGTCAGCATCCGGTTCTTCGCGTCCGTGCCGATCGTGGTGTAGGTCGCGGTCGTCGACGCCCACGAATGGCCGACCTGCTGCTGGACGAACAACGGATCGACCCCCTCCTCGATCAGATGCGAGACATAGGAATGTCTCAGACAGTGCACCGAGAGTTCTGTGGGCAGCCCCGCCGCGGTCCGCCAGCGCGCGAACCGGTCGTCGACCGACCGGGCCGAGATCCGCTGCCCGCGTTCGGTCAGCCAGACCGCCGAGCCGGCCGACCCTGGGTAGCGGGGACGGACCACGGTCAGGTACTCGCCGAGCGCCTCGGCCGCCCACGGCATCACCGTCGCGACCGCGCGGCGCCGCGGCGGGCTGCCCCGCATCGCCTTGCCGAACCGGACATGGCAGACACCGAGGGAACCGAGGGCGGGGGCGGCCGGGTTCGTCGAGAAGTCGGCGACGTCGAGCTTGACCGCTTCCGATCGACGCAGCCCCCAGCCGTAGATCACCTTGAACATCGTCGCGTCGCGGAACGCCGGCAGCCAGCCCTTGCGCCCGCCGCCCGCCAGCTGTTCGACCCGGTCGTCGGCCGCGTCGAAGAACGCCTGCAGCTCGGCGCGCGTCAACGGCCGCCGTCCCGGACGGCCCTCGTGGTCGGCGACGTGCGTCGCCATGTTCTCGTCGTGACAGATCCGGTTCGGCCGCAGGCCGATCCGCTGCTCGCACTCGGCGACCCACCCATACCGTGGGTCGCACGCGTAGTCACAGAACAGCGCGACCGCGCCCTGGTACGAGCGCACCGTCGAGTGCACCCAGCCGCCTGCGGCGATCCACGCCTCCAGCTGCGCTGGCGTCCACGTCCACGGCCAGCCGTCGGTGGCCTCCTGGAAACGGCGCAGCACCCGTTCCCGGCCATCGATGATCGACGAACTCGGCCGGCGGCTGACCTGCTGGCGGCGGAAACCGGCCAGCAGCTCGTCGAACAACGCCGGCTCCGCCCGCGGCGGTGTCGCGTCGTCGACGAGCACCAGCGCCGCCGTGCCCGCGGTCCTCGACCGCATCGGCGTCTCCTCACACGTTGCGCCAGCCGCCACCTCGCGGCACCAAACGCAACGACACTAGACGCCACACTCTGTCATCAAATACAACGAATACGTAATCACGGCAGGTCGGGCGGCATGTCGCCCATGTCGTCAGCTCGGGCAAAGAAACCCTTCAGGCACCGAAACTCCTGCTCCGAGGCGATCACACAAACTGCCGAATGTTGCATCAGATGCAACATTGCGCATTTGCAGCAGCGTCACGCAGGTGTGGCGGATGTCATGGAAGCGCACCCCGTCGAGGCCGAGAGCCGGGTCTGTTGCGTTATGGGAAAGCAGGACATGGCGGACCCTGCC
>NZ_CAAAFR010000008.1:0-2850 GCF_900634745.1 Protofrankia symbiont of Coriaria ruscifolia | reverse complement strand
CCGCCATGTCCTGCTTTCCCATAACGCAACAGACCCAGTCAAAGTCCTCGAGAAGCTCGGCTTCGAGGTGGTCCGTGTCAAGGGAAGTCATCAGTCGATCACAGAGTTTGCCGCCGCTCTCTGATCCTCCGGCTCGACCGTGTCGTGGCGTCAGTTGCTGTAGATCCGGGATGGTTCGATGAAGACGGCCGTGCGTCGTTGCTCCGCGGCTGGCTGCATGAAGGTCGCTTCACCGTCGTTCCCGTCCATCCGGGCGGAGATATTCCGCCGGAGATATTCCGCCGGGGACACTTCGTCGGGTCATCCGCGATGTAGGGCTGTGAGTCGCCGACTTCATCACCCTCCGGCGACCGCGGGCATCGGCTCGGCAGGGGGTTGACGGCGACACCGCATTCCCGATCGGCATTATTCCCGACCGGAATTCGAGGCCGGGACGACGCCGGTAACGGGGCGGGTGGTGCTGGAGTCGTGGATCGCGATCGGTTGGACGATCGGGATCCGATCAGCCGAGCGACCGGGATCACAGCAATGCCGCCCCGCAGTCCGCCGGCGTTCCAGGACTGCCGGCGGCAACGGCTCGGCCAACGAGGTGTTCGGGGAGTCCGGCCTGTTCGCCGTACCAACGTACCCAGTCGGGCAGCAGCGTCTTCGCCGCCGCCGTGACCGGATCGTCGATCCAGTCGCTCATCAGGGCCCGGTGGAACCGGACGCGGGGCGGGGACACCGTATGCCGGGTTTCCGGCAGGATGCCCTCGATCCACTCGTACGCCAGCGCGGCAACTGCCTCGGAATCCGGCTGTACGCCGTGGCGTGTGACATACCAGGTGGTGAACGCCTGCGCCGTCGGCGTCTCGTCGATGTCGCGGTACAGCGACCGTGTATCGGGCAGCGGCATCCCACGCCTGCCCAACGCGTCCGCAAGATCATGGATACGGCGCCGAGCGCGGAACCAGTTGTCCAGTGCGGCATCGGACTCGGTTCCGTGTAGCGCCTCTTCCCCGATGTCGCAGTAGAGGAGGCGCTGTAGGGCTTCCGCGGTCTCGGCCGGTACCGGCTGGGCGTCGTCAGCCGTCTCACCGACCATGCTGTGCCACTCTGCGGCCGCCTGCGGCACGTCGCCGAAGACGCCTGCGTTGACCAGCTCCACGAACCCGCAGGCGTCGATGTCGAACAGGAAGACCGACGGGTCCGCACCACCCGGATACTCACAGCCGGCGATCACCGCCAGCCGGGTGCCGTAGGCGTCGCGCATCTGCCATACCTCGCCAGTGGCGACATACCGTCGATCGTAGGTGGACCTTCCGACAGCCGTAACACGGGCTGCTGACGAGACCCACCTTGATCCGCAGTGTGGTTCGCGGTGGCATTCACGCAGCGTCAATGCGGGCGGTCGGCGACCGTGACTCGCCCGATTGCAGCGATCGGCGCTGCTTCACCGGGATGGACAGTCGGGCAGCGACGGTGAGCAGGTCGCTGTCGTCGGCGACCGGGAAACAGTGGTTGGTGAGCAGTGTGCGCATGGCTGCGGCTGTCCAGGATGAGCGGCGTGGCTCGGCCGCCCACACGTTCGGCTGGCGCACGAACGTGGTCATGGCGCGGGCGGCCATACGGCCGACGGCCGCTGGCAGGGAGGGTGACTGGTAGTTGATGATCAGGCGACTGCCGGGAGCGGAGCAGCGGTCGACGGCCGCCACCGTGGCGGCGACCTGGGCCCGTGTCAGGTACGGCACGACGCCCTCCCAGACCCATGTCGTCGGTACGGCACGGTGATGACCGGCCGGAACGAGCGCGTCCTCGAGTCGGTCGCCGGAGAAGTCGACGGGCACGAACCGCAACGACCGCGCACACGGCGAAAGATCGCCAACCCGGTCGTGCTTGTCCTGCTGGGAGGCGGGGTGGTCGATTTCGAAGACGTCGACCTCGGCCAACTCGGACATGCGCCAGGCACGGTCGTCCAGACCGGCGCCCAGGATCACCAGTTGTGGGGACAGCCGGGAACGCACGGCCGCGTCGATCACGATGGTGCGCGCCACCATCACCTCGGCGGTTGCCCGTAGCATCTCGAACTCCGCCCGCTGGGCCCAGCCCTGGGGCGGCCCGCCCCCGCGCACCCGGTCGACCGGGACCCGCTCGTCGTCATGCAGCAACGCGATCGCCATCGCATCATGGAACCTGCCTGGCGCGACCAGCCCGTCCGCGGCGGCGCGACCCTGGCAGACCAGCACCGCGGTACGGCTCGCGGGGCGTGTTTTCACGTGCGGTACGAGATGATGGTCGAGGACCAACAGGTCACGGCACTCCCCTTCTGCGCATTCCGTGCATTCCGCGTGCCGACCTGGGGATGCTACCGCGACATAAGCGCGCCGCGGAATGGGCTGATAGCAGACCGTACGGTCGACTGTCGTGACAACGACCCGCCGTTCGAGCCGGGTGGCATTGCCACTCCCAGACGATTAATCATTACCGCCTGCGACGTAGTCAAGCCCATAGCGACGGAGGTAGCGGCACAAGGAAGCGATGAGTCAAAGGCGCAAGCGCGCTGCGACCGTGAAGGGCGCTGTGATCCCTATGACGAGCCGACCGGAGTGATAACGACAACAACATCACCGTATGGGGACTTCCTCTTGCCGAGATGGCCGAGCGTATTGAACAGTCTCGACACCAGAACCATTACTCCGTATTTCGCGCGAACTTTGCGCTGGACCGCGTCGAAGTCGTTACCGGAGGTTGCCAACTCGGCGCTTCCCTCAACAGGCGACGAACCATCCCGGACGCGCCCGCGCACGTCCGACGGCTGTATCACAACCCAGGGCTGCGCGAAGGTCGCCCGGCGTGGCGATCGGCTACTCT
>NZ_CAAAFR010000007.1:930-72859 GCF_900634745.1 Protofrankia symbiont of Coriaria ruscifolia | reverse complement strand
AACGCAGCTGATCGAAACTTTGCGCAACCTTCCCGCAGCCCTGATCACAACCTTGGGGTTGTTCCGGAGCCGCTTGTACTTACCGGACGTCGACGACGTGCAAAAGCCGACTCGACCCCCGTCAAGCGGAACGATCCACGTAGGCGTGGACACGCCGGAACCAGTCTTACGGAAAGCTGTTACCGCAACATACTTCGCATCACCCAGCGCCATGCTGCAAGTCATGGGCCCAGGAGGGCCCGGACCTATCGGGAGGACGAGATGCTTTTTGGCTGGAAGGCGACCAGACAATCTCGAGGGTGCCGGTACGACCGTCCTCAGCCGCCGTCCTCAGCCGTGACCGCACTCAGCAAGGACGAAGCCCTCCGCGTCGCCACCGGCCGGTGACCGACCCTTTTCAAGATCGCTTCTACTGCACCGGCACAATGCGCATTGCGCGCGGTTACCGGAAAAGGACGCCACCGCGGTCGTCGAGTTCCTTCACAGCTCGCCGGCGGCTGACCCTCATCGCGCGAGCAAACCGTTGCGGCTACAGCTCGGCGGCCCGGATAGAGCACCACTATCCGGGCCTCGCCGGAGTCCGGCCATACGAGCACGGACTGCCCCGCTCACCGGGCGAACACCATTATTCAGTGCCCCTCCCGGTCTACCCGATCTATTCGGCGGCCTCCCCGTCCCCGGTACCGGAAGATCGACGCAGAAGGAGCCGAGGAATTTCGGTGAGATGCAGGGTCTTCGCGGTCGCAGCCATCGTCTGTGCCGCGAGCTCGGAATTGTCCGAGAGCCGCTGGCCGAACGTGGGGATCATTTCGCCCAGCGTGGGCTGCCAGGCGTCATAGTGCTCCGGAAAGCACCGCCGAAGAAGATCGAGCATGATCGGTACAGCGGTGGATGCGCCGGGTGAGGCGCCGAGAATTCCGGCGATGGACCCGTCCCGGGACGCGACGACCTCGGTTCCGAACTGGAGAACTCCCCCTTTCTCGGGATCTTTCTTCACGATCTGCGCCCGCTGACCGGCCGTGATGATCCGCCAATCCCTTGCCAGGCTGCCGGGAACGAATTCCCTGAGTTCAGCGATCTTCTTCTTCCGAGTTGCTCTGAGCGCGTTCACCAGGAGGGCGACAAGTCCGATGTTGTCCCTGGCCATGGCAAGCAACGGAAGGATATTGTGCCAGCGAATGGATGACGGCATGTCGAAGACGGAGCCATATTTGAGAAACTTCGGGCTTGAACCAGCATAAGGACCGAACAGGATCGATTTCTGGCCGCCAACGATTCTGGTGTCCAGGTGCGGCATGGACATCGGCGGCGCACCGATCGGCGCCTTGCCGTATACCTTCGCATGGTGCCGGGCGACGATAGCCGGGTTGTCGGTGCGGAGGAACTGCCCGCTGATGGGCAGCAGGCCGAAGCCGTACGCCTCGGGTATACGAGATTTCTGCAGGATTTTCAGCGCCCACCCACCCGCGCCGACGAACACGAACCGCGCGGAGATTTCCTTCGTCTTCCCGTTCGTGTTGTTGTGGACGCGCAACCGCCACCGTCCGTCCGGCTTCTGCGTCAGCGCCCTGATCTCCTGGTTGAGGTGGATACTGACACCGGACGACTCGAGCGACCGGAAAAGCTGACGGCTCAGGGAGCCGAAATCCACGTCGGTCCCGGATATGTCACGGGTTGCGGCGATCTGCTCGCCGGGTTTACGCTGCTCGATCAACAACGGCGCCCAACGCTGGATCACAGCCGGGTCGTCACTGAACTCCATGGCGGAGAACAACGGCTCCGTTCGCAGCGCCTCGTACCTCCTGCGTAGAAAGCTGACATCCGCCGCCCCGCGCACGAAGGTCATGTGCGGCGTCGAGTTGATGAAGGTTTCCGGATCGGAAAATGTTCCGTCCTCCACCAGATACGACCAGAACTGGCGGCTCACCTGGAACTGTTCGTTTATATTGACGGCCTTCTGCACGTCGATGGTGCCGTCGGGGAGCTCACTGGTGTAGTTCAGTTCACACAGGGCGGCATGACCGGTGCCCGCGTTGTTCCATGGGTCCGAGCTCTCCTCGGCGACCCTGGGCAATCGCTCGTATACGTCGATCGACCAGTCCGGCTGGAGTCTGCGCAGCAGAGTACCGAGCGTGGCGCTCATAATTCCCGCGCCGATGAGGACGACGTCGGTGGACTCACGAGCCCTGTTCGTGAAGGGCGACTGCGGATTCATGCGATTCTCTTCCTTCTTTCATGATTCTCGCACCTGGCATAATTCCAGCGCACAGCCCGCATATACGCACGTATGATTGGGGTGGTGAGTCGTGAATCACGCGACGGAAAGACCTCGCCGGACCCGGACCCGCCGTCTGGTATGGGCGCCGGGTACTGCCATGAACGTCCGGACACCCCGTGAGCTGGGATAACGGGCTTACGGATGAATCATCGGGCCAGCCGCAGCGGTGTTTGCGAAATGGAATTTTTACACGCCTCTAACCTGGCGCCTTCGGGCGGGTTTCGGTCGGCATGACGACACGTCGGTAAATCACCGCAGTAAATAGGGCGGAATACCCTGCTGGCCAAGGAAAGAGGCGGTTGCCGAGACCCCGGACGGGACCCCCGGGCCGGGGACATTCCGCAGCCCCGGGTAGTCCCGTATGCCGGGTTACAACGGCGCCGGTCCGCGGTCTGCGTCCACACCGGCCGCCTACGTCCACACTCTGGCTCCCGGCCTGCAACGGACGAGGAGCGGGCGATGCGCGCATCCGTACCTGTGACGGATACACGCATCGCCGATGCGTCAACTACCCCGGGCATGGGGCAAGCATGACCAGAAGAAGACAGGCCGAACAGAGAAGACGGGCGAACAGGCCTGATCGCCCGGCTGCCGAGAGGGAATTCGCTCGCACCGGTTTGGCCGCTGCGCGGCCGGGCACGAGCGGCACAGCGGGTTATCGGCGAGTGACCCGGGGGCTTGGCGCTCCAGTCGCCTCCGGAGAACCCCGGTGCCGCGCCCGGTCTACGGGCCCGCCGAGCAGTGACAAAGCAATCACAAGGGCGCCGACGGGGAGTCACAATGAGCAGCTGTGAAGTTTGCGGCAACGACTATGAGATGAGCTTCGAGGTGCATGCCCAGGGAAATGTGCACACATTTGACAGCTTTGAATGCGCGATCCACGCAATGGCCCCGATCTGCGAACACTGCGGAGTGAAGATCTCCGGTCACGGGGCGCAGACCAACGGGCAGTTCTTCTGCTGCGCTCACTGCGCCCGTGCGGCCGGTAGAACGGAGATTCGTGACCACGCATAGCATTTCGGGATCACATGTAGCACCCAGCCAGCAGCCGCCTGGCCACTAGACGTCCGCATGTGGTTTGCCGCCACCATGCCGCTGGTCCACCATGCCGCTGGTAAAGCGATGGTCCCCACCACTCACGAAACGATGGTCTCTGGCGACGGTGGACGAGGGCGCCACCTGGGCCGCCCCGCCGGATCGGTCCCGACCCATGTCGGGGTTTGCTCGGCTGGGTCGCAACCGTGGCTTTCGCAGCGGGCTCCAGCGTCCCTCGGGGCCACGACCGTCGGCGTCTGCCCTGGTCCGCCGGCCGCAAGCGGTGCCCGGCGACGCTGGATCGGTCCACCGGCTACCGGCCGAGCACTGATCCGCAGGGCGAAAAACCACACGTCGCGACCCAGCCGGCGCTTGGGGTCTTCGACCGGGAAATGCTGACCTTCCAGTGACCCGGAAGCCAGGCCTCCGGCGACGCGAAAAACATGATCGCGCCGCCTTCGGCCCTCCATGACCCAGGAGCTGAGCCTCCAGCGGCGCGCGAAAAACGTGATCACGCCGCCTTCGGCCATCTGGTCGAAGACCCCAAAAACGCCTGGACGTACCGAAATGCCCTCGTCGTCGACAACCTCGACACATCAAAGGCACAACCATTGCCCCTGATTGGAACAACTGCCGTACCGGTGACCCCCTTGGCCTTAGCCTGACCGCATCTCAGGCAACCGGAACCATCTGGAACCCGGAGCTTGTGAAGTGCGTGAGCACAGGAAGGAGGATCCGATGCGTCTGATCGCGTCGGCGTGGGGCTATACCTCACTTCCCACGGATGGGATCCCCTTGAGGAGCGCCCGGACCTCCGCCTCCCGGTAGCGGCGATGGCCGCCGAGAGTGCGGATCGACGTGAGCTTGCCCGCCTTTGCCCACCTGGTCACCGTCTTCGGGTCAACTCGAAACATCGTTGCCACTTCAGCGGGCGTCAGCAGCGGCTCAGCGTCCGGTGTTCTCGTCGTCATTGCGTTGGCCTCCCGTCACAGAGCGTCGCTCCGTCCCATACAGATCGTGCATCCTTCGGGGGCATTTCGGACATGGCACGTCAGGACCATCTGCTGACTAGTCACATGACGTCCGAAGCGAGCAATCACGCTCAGTTAGCGGTCGCGAACCATCAGCTTGCAGACTCCCTGGTCTGAAGCGGTCTCCATCGGCTCAGGACACGCCCATACGCCGCAACCGCCGCGTCTGTTCGCCCTCGGCGTAACGCGCTGATTGCCTCGTCCAGGTCCGCGACCGACGTGTCGTTGCGCAGAGCATCGTCGTCGAGCAGATCAACGATCCCTCCGTAGTCGAGTTCGATCCGGCTGTGCGGGTGGAAGTCCTCCAGCCAGTGCTCGAGCTCGACCACGCCGTCGACGCCCGGCGAGTCCGGAGCGACACGGCGCAGCACCTCGAGTGCTTCCAGTGCCCGACCCACCCGGCGCCGGGCAAGGCCCATCGACGTCCGGTAAAGAAGCGACCTGTCGGCGGTGTCACCCGTGACCAGCGCCCGCTCCGCGGAGTCGAACAGAATGAACCACGGCGGCGGCACCATCCAGGTGCACGTCTGGACGTAGACCTTGAGATCAGGCCGTCGGCTACGCCAACGATCCAGTTCGGTTTCAGCCGGCTCTGCCAGACGTCGCGGGATGAACGCCTCAGCCACCCGCTCGGGCAGCCGACCGCGGAACTCCATCGCGGCCTGCCACACCCGCAGCTGGGTGTACCAGGGGCAGACGAACATCAGACCGTCCGCCATCTGGACGAAGGCCGACTCGTCGGCCACGTCCAGCGACGGGCGAATAGTCGCGACCAGCGCGACGGCTCGCTCCCGCCGAGCGCCGGCACGACGGGTCGGTACGCCTCCCCTGGCCGCGTACCGCTCCCAACGAAGCCGTTCGGCCGGCGGGAAGGCCGCCAGCGGCTCGTACACCCGCAGGTAGGCTGCCGGACTCACGACAGGCGCCACAGAGGAGATCCTGGCACGCCGGGAACATCAGCGAGCCGCCGCGAACCCATCGTCGACACGCGACCTCCACTCGAAGACGGCAATCCACGACGCCGGCAACGAACAATCATCACCACGCCAACCCATGGAGGGACCCGCGGATACGTTGCAGACACCAACCACGCCCGTTCAGGATGTTCCGGCTTGCCCTGACCTTGGCTACGAAGATCATATTTCCCGACGAGCCTCACGTTCCCGGCGAAGGGAGCATCACCCGTGCCGTCCGTCTTCACCGCCGGTTCGCAGCACGAACAGGTGGTCTTCTGCATGGATCCCGCCAGCGGACTGCGCGCAATCATCGCGATCTACTCGACAGCCCTCGGCCCTGCCCTCGGGGGGACCAGGTTCCACCCCTATGCCGACGAGGACGCGGCCCTCCTCGACGCCCTCGCTCTGTCCAAGGCTATGGCCTACAAGGCCGCCTGCGCCGGTCTGGATCTCGGCGGCGGCAAGGCGGTCATCCTCGGCGACCCCGACCGGGACAAGTCCGAGCCGCTGCTGCGCGCCTATGGACGCTTCGTGGCCTCGCTCGGCGGTCGCTACATCACCGCCTGCGACGTCGGTACGTACGTCGAGGACATGGACGTGATCGCACGAGAGTCCCGATGGGTCACCGGACGCTCGCCTGAGCACGGCGGTTCGGGCGACTCCGGCATCCTGACCGCCTACGGCGTATTCGAGGGGATGCGCGCCTGTGCCCGGCACCTGTGGGGCACGCCGTCCCTGGCCGGCCGCCGTGTCGCGGTCTGCGGAGTCGGCAAGGTCGGCCGACGTCTCGTGGGCCATCTGCTCGCCGACGGCGCCCGTGTAGTCGCCGCGGACGTCAGCCGGGCAGCCCTGGAGCGGCTACGAGCGGAGCATCCCGACGTCGAGACGCACGCCGATCCCGACGTGCTCGTCGAGACCGACGCGGACGTGTACTCCCCGTGCGCGCTCGGCGGTGCTCTCACCGCCGACGTTGTCGGGGCGCTGCAGGCACGTGTCGTGTGTGGGGCAGCTAACAACCAGCTCGCGGACGCGGACGTGGACAAGTTGCTCGCCGCGGCGGGCGTGCTCTACGCGCCGGACTTCGTGGTCAACGCCGGCGGACTCATCCAGGTCTCCGACGAGATCCAGGGCTATTCGCAGGAACGGGCGCAGGCGAAGGTAAGCGGCATCTTCGCCTCGACCCTGGAGGTTCTGACCCTCGCCGAGCAGACCGGGATCACCTCCACCATCGCCGCGACCCAGCTCGCGGAACGCCGGATCGGCGAGGTCGGGCGGCTGCGCCGGATCCTCGTTCCCCAGACGTCCTGAGCAACCGACTACGAGATTTCGATCTGTGATTCATGTCACGTATATGCCGCTGCGATCGCCTCTCAACCCGACAACTGTGGGGTTGGCGTGCCGGGGAGCCCGCGATCCCTGTAGTCTCGGGAGGCACGAGACAATGAGAGCACCGGGGCGGGTCCCCGTCGTCATGTTCGAGGGGGTCGAGCCATGGGGCGCGGCCGAGCGAAGGCCAAGCAGACGAAAGTCGCCCGCGAGCTCAAGTACAACTCGCCGAATATGGACCTGGATCGGCTAAAGGCCGATCTAGGTGCGGGTAGTGCGCGAGATGATACCGCGGACGATCCGTACTCGGATGATTCCTACGAGTACGACTACGCCGATGAAGATGAGGACACCGGCCGACGGTAGCGGCGCAAACATGGTGTGCGGGTCTGCGGATCCCGTACCACCGTGTACTACCACCGGGCAGTACTCATCATCACAAGGCGCACCAGGGGTGCGTGTCCCACCCCCCGTTCCACTCGTGGGGTACGCACCCTTCCTGGGCGTCTTGAGCGGCGCTCTTACGGCAACCACTTCAGCGGCCCAGGGACTTCAGGCCTCCCACGGACCTCTGGCGACCGGGAAACCTGGGCCGGCGATCTTCCCTGAGCGGTTCGACGGATGGCCGTCGAACCCGGCTGCATGGGTCCACAGGTTCCCGCGGCCGCTCCAGGCTTCCAACGGCTTCCAACGGAGCAGGGGTTCCGGCTGTGGGTTCGCGACTTCCAGCGCCGCGGGTTCCCGCGCCGCATTCGTATGCGATCACCGCGGGTCAGGCACACGGGCGAGGGCCGGGTACGTTCGACGTACCCGGATTTCATCGCATTTAGTTATTCAAGAACGACATATCGTAGTAGACCTCTACATGATCTATGCCACTATGGGCATCATTCGAGCCGAGCGTCCCAGTCGGTACGGACTCGACCGATACACGTGGCAAACTGGCGGAGTCGCATCACCGCCGGACCTCCTCAGGCTGGAGGCGATGACGGCCGTTCCGTCCAAGCGGGTCTCGGCCTGAACGTGTGAGCCTACGAGAAGGCTGCTGGCAGGTGTCGGCGTGTTGCCCGCAAGGTCGAGACGGAGGCCGGCTACATGTCCACAAAGCCGCCGTCAACCTCGTCGCCGTACGCCTCCTCACGCGAGGCTACCCAGGGCAATAGCCGGTTCCGTTCTTCTCGTCTGCTCCCGGCCCTGCACGGCATGCTCTCGCTCACATCCGCGGTGGCCGTCGCCGTCGCGGTGGTGTTTGCCGCACGAGGTGACCGGCCGGCCTGGGACGCGCTCGCCCTGGCCCTACCCGTCCTGGTACTCGGCCAGCTATCGATAGTCATTCGCCGGATCGGCCGTACCCCCGAGGACCTCAACCTCAGGGAAGCTTCACTGATCATCGTCCTCGCACTGGTCCCAGGCCCGTGGGTCATCCTGCTCGGCCTGCCGGCGACGTTGGGACCGCAGCTGGCCGTCGGACGCCGGCTGCTTCCGGCGCTGATGCACACCGCCGTCGTCACCACGAGTACTGGGGCAGGTGTCCTGGCCGCAGCCGCGGTCATGGGTGGCCGCGACCTGCCAGCGATGCTCCCGGACGCCCACGCGTTCGCCGCCGCGGCCGTGGCCGCCGCGGTCTGTGGAGTCCTCACCTGGGTCCTGACCGCGTGCGCGGCAGCGCGCCCAGGGGCGTCCTTCCAGCGGTCGGGGGCATCCTCCCGGCGCCTGCCGCACGACAGCCTCGCAGTCCTGCGGTTGCAGTCGATTGTCGCAAACACCGCGCTGGGCCTGCTGGTGCTCGCGATCGTGCGCTGGAGCCCGGTCGCTGCGCTCACGCTTCCGCTCGCCGCGGCCGGCCCTGGCATCTGTCACCACCGCAGACTCCGCTCCCTGGAGGAACGCAGCCACTGGGACGAGATCAACGCTGCGTCCTGGGAACTTGCCGACGCCGACGAGCCGACCGTCATCATGATTGCAAAACGTAGAGCCGAGACCCTGTTCCGCGCGGACAGCACGACGTTGACCATCTGGCCCGTGGCACCCGCCGACGGTCCGCCGGCAACGGTCGAACAACATCCGTCCCACGGTGTGTCGCCGGAAGGCACGCTTCCGGAAGGCGCGCTCCAGGAAGAAGACTCGCTTCCAGACGAACTTCTGGGCGAAGGTGTCCGCCGGAGAAAAGAAGGGGCCCTTCCGGGAGCGGGAGGCCAACCAGCTCCGTCCAGGCGCCGCCGGAGGCTGTCGTGCCGGGTCCGGGAGGCCGGCGCACCCCTGCTCGCGGGCGAGGAACAGATCGGCGTCCTCACGCTGACCTTCCACCAGCCGACGGCCTGGCGTCAGCACGAGGACCAGATTCTGGCGGCTTTCATCCAGACGGTCTCCCGCGCTCTTGCGCATGCCCGGTTGGAAGCTCGCGCCCGCCGGGCGGCCGAGGAGCAGGCCCACGATGCCGGGCACGACTGGCTGACCGGCCTGGACAACCGCCGGCTGCTGATGGCCAGGGCAGCGGCCGAACTACAGCGGCAGGCCACGACGGGCAGGTCCGTCGCTCTTATGATGATCGACCTGGACCGCTTCAAAATCATCAATGACACCCTCGGACACAGCGCCGGTGACCGTGTGCTGCAGGCCGTTGCCGAGCGGCTACGGCGCAGCGTCCGGGAGGACGACGTCGTCGCCCGCCTGGGCGGGGACGAGTTCGCCGTCCTCGTCACCGGCATCGAGGACCCCGCTCAGGCCGAGGCAACTGCCGCCGAACTCGCCGACGTGCTGTGCCGTGACGTCGTCATGGACGGCATCGCATTGGCGGTGGAGGCATCCGTCGGGGTCGCCTGCTGCCCCCAGGACGGGACCAACACCGAGGAGCTTCTGCAACGGGCCGACATCGCCATGTACCAGGCGAAACACTCCCACCCCCGGTGGCGGCGCTTCGAGGCCGACAGCCACGACTCCTCCCTGGAACGGCTCGCCCTGGTCGCCGAGCTGCGCTCCGCGATCAACGGGAACGAGCTGGTGCTCAACTACCAGCCTCAGGTGGAGCTGGAGACCGGGCGGATCAGTGGCGTCGAGGCGCTCGTCCGCTGGAACCATCCGCGGCGCGGGATGCTCACCCCCGAGATGTTCGTTCCCGCGGTCGAGCAGTCCGGGCTGGTACAGGACTTCACCAGAGCGATCCTGGAGCAGGCCCTCGTCGCATGCGCCGGTTGGCGAGCCGGCGGCTTCGACATCACGGTGTCGGTCAACCTCTCTGCTCGTAATCTCCTGAACACCGAACTGCCCGGGGAGGTGGCGAAGCTGCTGGTCAAGCACGACGTCCCGGCAGCGGCGCTCACCCTGGAGATCACCGAGACCGCGATGATGTCGGACAAGCGGACGGCACGCCGGTTACTGATCAAGCTACGGGAGATCGGCGTCCGGATCGCGGTCGACGACTTCGGCACGGGATTCTCATCCCTGACCCTGCTGCAGGAGCGGGTCCTCGACGAGGTCAAGGTGGACCAGAGCTTTGTTCGCAAACTGCTGATCGAACAGGGTGACGCCGCGATCGTCGCCGCCACGATCCACCTGGCGCACACCCACAACCTGCGGGTGGTCGCGGAGGGTGTGGAGACCGCCGAACTCATGGAAGCACTGACGGCGTTGCGCTGCGATTTCGTCCAGGGCCTGCATACCGGCGCGGCCATGCCGCTGCCGGAGCTCACCGGCTATCTGCGGGCATCGGCATCCGCCCCCCGGCTGGCCGTCGGCACGAACGCCCGGATCCTGCCGCTGCACCGCAGGCGCCCCCGCGGGTCCAACCCTCTCGGAGACTAACCAGCCCCCAGGAGACTAACCGGCGGGAGGGTGTTCCCCGACAAGCCGGGCCTGGCCTTCACCGGCGGAACCGACGACGTCCCCGATGATCCAGGCAGGGACCCCCCGGGCAGCGAGCAGGTCCACGGCGGCTGCTGCGTCGCCCGCGCCGAGGAGGGCTACCATCCCCACCCCGAGGTTGAACGTCTGTTCCATCTCGGCCTGCGGTATGCCACCACGTTCGGCCACCAGAGGGAACAGGGGTGGTGGGGCCCAGGTGGACCGGCCCAGGCGGGCGGTCATACCGGCAGGCACCACCCGCGCCAGGTTGGCTGCAAGCCCTCCACCGGTGACATGCGCGAAGGCGTGGACGTCCAGGGCCTCGGCAAGGGCGAGGCAGTCACGGGCGTAGATCCGGGTGGGAACGAGAAGTGCATCACCGAGAGTGGTACCCAGATCGTCCTCGTGGCGGGCCAGGGCAGCCCGGCCCTCGGCGGACACCCCGCCGGGACCGTCGGGGTCCGTCGGGCCGAGCAGCGCGTGGCGCACTAGGGAATAGCCGTTGGAATGCAGACCGGACGAGGCCATCGCGACCACCGCGTCCCCGATCCGCACCCGGTCCGATCCCAGCAGCGCGTCCGCCTCCACGACACCGACCCCGGTGGCGGCGAGATCGTAGTCGTCGGCACCCATGAGACCGGGATGCTCCGCGGTCTCGCCACCGACCAGCGCGGCGCCGGCCTGCTCACAGCCCTGCGCGATCCCGGCGACGATCGCGGCGATCCGCTCCGGGACGACTACCCCGCAAGCGATGTAGTCCAGCAGGAACAGCGGTTCGGCACCGCAGACCACCAGGTCGTCCACGACCATCGCGACCAGGTCGACACCGACGGTATCGTGCCGCCCGACAGCCCGCGCAATGGCGATCTTCGTGCCGACACCGTCGGTCGACGAGGCAAGCAACGGACGCCGGTAGCGGGCGACGTCGAGAGCGAACAGCCCGGCGAAACCCCCGAGGGACCCGACCACCTCGGGACGCGTGGCCCGGGCGACATGCTCGCGCATGAGCGCGACGGCGCGGTCACCGGCGTCGATGTCAACACCGGCATCCCGGTAGGACACGCTCACCGGCCGCGAGGGCCGCGAGGGCTGCAAGGGCTGCAAGGGCTGCAAGGACCGTGAGGACCACGCGGGCCCTCCGGGGGGGAGCCCTGGTCCGTGCGGACTCGCCGCACCCTGCGAACCCCGCGAACCGGGTGGCGGCACGCTCACCTTGGTCGCACCACAGAGTCCACGTCCGGGGACGGGTCTGCGCCGTTCATCCCGACCGTGATCTCGTCCACGACATCCTCCAGCAGGTACTTACCGAGATGATCGGTGTGTGGAAGCGGCACCGGGTAAACCCCGTCGAAACAGGCCCGGCACAACGTTTCAGCCGGTTGGCGGGAGGCCGCGACCAGGCCGTCCAGCGAGACGTAGGCGAGGGAGTCCGCGCCCAGTGACTCACGGATCTCCTCGATGCTGGCGCTGCTCGCGATCAGTTCCGCGCGGGTGGCGAAGTCGATGCCGTAGAAGCACGGCCAGCGCACCGGCGGCGAGGAGATCCGCACGTGCACCTCGACGGCACCGGCCTCGCGCAGCATCCGCACCAGGGCCCGCTGGGTGTTGCCACGCACGATCGAGTCGTCGACGACGACGAGCCGGCGGCCGTCGATCACGTCGCGCAACGGGTTGAGCTTCAGGCGTATGCCGCGCTGGCGGATGGTCTGCGACGGCTGGATGAAGGTCCGTCCCACGTAGGAGTTCTTCACCAGCCCCTCGCCGTAGGGAATCCGGCTGGCCTCGGCGAAGCCGACCGCCGCCGGCACGCCGGACTGCGGTACCCCGATGACGAGATCGGCGTCCGCCGGGGCCTCGCGGGCGAGGGTGCGGCCGACCTCCACGCGGGTCGCGTGCACGGAACGGCCCGCGATCGTCGTGTCCGGACGGGCCAGATAGACGTACTCGAACAGGCATCCGTGCGGCGTCGCGGGCGCGTATCTGCGCGAGCGCGGTCCACCGGCATCGATGACGATCAGTTCCCCGGGTTCGACCTCGCGGACGAACCCGGCGCCGACGATGTCAAGGGCAGCGGTCTCACTCGCCACGACCCAGCCGGAGTCCGGGCCGTTCCCGCCGAGCCGGCCCAGGACCAGCGGGTGCACCCCGTGCGTGTCACGGGCGGCATACAGGGTCGAGGTGTCGCAGAAGACCAGCGAGAACGCGCCAGCCAACTGGGGCAGCACGGCCATGGCCGCGTCCTCCAGCGTCGGACCCGGATGGGCGGCCAACATAGCCGTGATCAGATCGGAGTCGGTCGTCGCCCGGATCCGGCCTTCGCCGGTGTCGACGAGATCGGCGGCAAGCTTGACGGTGTTGGTCAGGTTGCCGTTATGGCCGAGCGCGATGGCGTTCCCGCCCCGCGATGATCGATAGGACGGCTGGGCGTTCTCCCAGGTCGACGATCCGGTCGTCGAATAGCGCGTGTGCCCGACGGCCGCGTGACCGGACAGGCTGGCAAGCGTCACCTCGTCGAAGACCTGGGCGACCAGCCCCAACTCCTTGAAGACAAGGACGGTCCGGCCGTCGGCAACGGCGATACCCGCCGCTTCCTGGCCTCGGTGCTGCAATGCATACAGCCCGTAGTAGGTAAGTTTCGCAACATCCTCGTCCGGCGCCCACACGCCGAAGACCCCACAGGCGTCCCTGGGACCCGGATCATCGGCGTAATCGGACACACAGCACCCCGCACGAGGGCCGCCAGCGCCTACACACGATGTACTGGGACTACACGCTGTTACAACTTGCGGGATACGGACAGGACCGGGAGCTACCGCCGGACAAGCAGGTGGGCAGGTCGAACAGTCACCGACGTCGCGCAACACAGCTCCTTGGACGTCGTTGGTACTGGTCCGGCATCCACGCTAGCAGTGCAAACCCGGGCCGACATCCGTCGATCTCCAACTCATGCGAACACAGCGGATATCACAGACATATCTCGCGCTCCTTACGGCCAAAATAGGCGCGATCATGTTTCTTCCGCACAGCCGGGGACCGAGTCCCCGGCCACTGAGTGCGACCGGGCTTCCCGTTACGATCATCTGGTCCGCTCCGAGAGTTCCGGCGGCCTACCGATCAAGTGATCCGCAGCAGCGGGAGGTACGGGCGAAGATCGGCACGGGCGCCGCTGGCCCGGACCCGGCCGTCCGCCGTCGCGGCCGCCCAACTCAGGCGGCCTACCGCGACCTCGACAAAGGCAACAGCCTCGGCTTCGACCACGTTCGGCGGGGTACCTCGGGTATGTCGTGGACCTTCGACGACCTGCACCGCGGCGAAGGGGGGCACCCGGACCTCCACCGAACGTCCCGGGGCGCGCGCCCCGAGCAGGCCGGTGCATACCTTCACGGCGAGTCGCAGTGCGTCCCGAACCGGCTCAACCCCGAGATCCAGGCCATGAACGACGCCCTCCACCGCCCCGGCGAGCAGAAAGTCCCCGAGACGCATCCCAGCACCCCCGCCCCTCCCCTCGGTCGCGACAGTGACCAGGCGCCCGGTGTCGACACCGTCGAGACCGGCCGCCGCGGCGACGACGCAATCCCGCAGCCGCGACCGGATGCCGCCGGCGAAGTCGGCAGGATCAGCGATGTCAGGGGCGGCAGGGCCAGCGCGGCCAGCTGGGGAGGCGGCAGGATCGGTGGCGTCGGTGGCGTCGGTGGCGTCGGTGATGCCGGGACCGGCGGCGCCCTGGCCGCGCCGCGGCGCGGCAGCCGTCCCAGCAGTCACCCCGGCCGGTGTACCGGACGCCGGCAGATGGTCGGCAAGGTAGGCCGACAGGCTCATGTCGGTGGCGGGTGGAGGCAGACCCGCGACCACGTCCGACAGCATGGCCACGGATCCGATGAGGCGCACGACGAGATCTGCGACGCTCCGGCCGGGCAGCCTGCTCGGCTGCGTGAACGCCAGGTCGGCGAATGTGTCCACCCTGTCCGCGATCCGCTGCCATTGGCCGATCACCGCCGACACCAGTTTCGGATCATCACGACGAGCCGCGGACACCACCGTCCGATTATCGGTCAGCGGGCCGAAGGCGGCGCGATCATTGGTCTTTTTCGCGCCGCCGGAGGTCCAGCTCCTCGGACCAGCAGCGGGCCGAAGGTTGCGTGAGCACATTTTTTCCGCGCCACTGGGAGGCCCCGAGTCCCCGGGGCACTGACAGGGGCCGTCGAAGAGGAGGATGGGCTGATGGACACGCAGCCGTACGGGAACGTGATTGTGGACGCCGCCGACGGCGAAGCCCTGGACGACCCGTTCGGAACGGCCGCCGTCCGTCGCCGGGTGCTGGACGCCTGGGCCGCATCCCCCGCCCGTTTCCGCGAGGACGCGAACGCCGAAGAGGACGCCGCCCGCGGCGCCTACCGCGACCGCCTCGTCGTGGAGCTGCTCCAGAACGCCGTGGACGCGGCCCATGCCGCAGGTGTCGGGTGTCGGGTTCTCATGACGCTGACCAGCGACCGCGACCCCGACGACGACGATCGCGGCGGTGACGGTCGCGGCAGCCGTGGCGGCATGCTGGAGATCGCCAATACCGGGATGGCGCTGTCCGTACCGGGGGTCGAATCGCTGTCGACGCTGCGCGCCTCAGCCAAACGCGACACAGCGGCCCTCGGTCGCTTCGGGGTCGGCTTCGCCGCCGTCCTGGCTGTCAGCGACACCCCGTCGATCGTGTCACGGGACGTCCAGGTGACTGCGGGCATGCCGGCCGGTAGCCGCGGGGTCCGCTGGTCGAAGCAGGAAACGATCGACGCGATCGGCGCGCTCGGCGTGCCGGCCCTCGATGCCGAGCTGGCGCGCCGAGACGGCGCCGTCCCGGTGCTCCGGCTGCCCTCCCCCGTGGTCGACGCGGTGCCACCGCCGGACGGTTACGACACCGTCGTCCGGCTGCCGCTGCGCGACGTCGACGCGACGTCGCTGGCCCGCGCTCTCCTTGAGGGTCTCGACCCGACGCTTCCGCTGGTCATGCCCGGGCTCACCGAGGTCATCATCGTGATCGACGGAGTACGGCAGACCTTGACCTGCGCCTGGACAGATCCAGTGCCGGAAGGTGTGGAGATCGCCGTGCTCGGCGGCAAGCGCTGGCTCGGCCGGGTCCGGCGCGGGATGATCCCGCCCGACCTGCTTGCCGACCGGCCGGTGGAGGAGCGAGTCCGCACCGGGTTCGAGGCGCGGGCCTTCGTGCGCGAGGGCGGCTGGCCCGAAGACGTCCCGAAGCTCGTCCGAGCGCCACAACCGACCGACGAGCAGCTGTCGTTGCCGGTGCTGGTCAGCGTGGGTCTGCCCCTCGAGCCGTCCCGCCGGCACACGATCGCCGGCCCACTGCGGGACTGGCTGGTGGACCGACTCGCCGAGGCGGTCGTCGACCTCGCCGTCGACCTGGGCGGCAGCCAGCTGCCGGCATCGGACCCCCGGCCGGCGCAAGCGCAGGCGCTGACGGCATCGGACGCCCTGCGGGCGCAGGTGGAGGCAGCCTGGGGCGCCCCGCCGGCACAAGCGCAGGCCCAGGCAGCGTTGGGCGCCCCGCTGGCGCTGGCGCCGACGGCCTCGCTCGAACTCGTCCCTACCGGGCTGCCGGTAGGCGGAGTCGATGCCAGGCTCCGGGAAGCCCTTGCCCGGCTTCTGCCGGACGCGCCGATGCTGCCTGGCGGCCGCCGTGGCGTCGACTGCGTCGTCTGCGACCTCGGCCCCGCAACCGATCCGATCACCGCGCTGCTCGCGGCTGCGACGGACAGTGCCGCCCCAGCCCTGAAGTCCGCCGACACCGCTGCGCTCGTCGACGCCGTCCCACCCGCTGGTCTCACCGACACCCTCCCGCTCACCGGTGACGATCCGCTTGCCGATGATGACGACCGCACGGGCAACCGTGTCGACGACACAGGCGGTGCTGTCGACGGCCTGCTGCCCGCGGCCTATACCGCCCGCCGCTGGCGTCCGGCCCTGGAGGCCCTGGGGGTACGCCGTCTCGACACCGCCGGGGTCGTCGAGATCCTCACCGAGCTGCGCAGGCCACCGGCATGGTGGGCACACGTCTACGCAGCGCTGGCAAATGCTCCCGACCGGGACGCCCTCGGTGCGCTGCCCGTCCCGCTGGCCTCCGCCGGCGGGTCCACCGCCGCGGACGCGACCGGCGCCGCCGGAGACTCTCGGGAGCTGGGCGTCCGGATGGTCACCGGCCCACGTGGGGTGCTGCTTCCCACCCCCGAGCTGGACGTCGTCGCGCTGGTGACCTCGGGTCTACCGCTGCGGGTGGTGCATCCGGACGCCTGCGCCGGTGCCGCTCGTGATGCTCTGCGTACTTTGGGTGCGGTCGAGGGAACCCCCACCGGTGTCCTGCGCGACGGATCCGTCCGCGACGCGATCATGGACGCCGACGCGGACGCGGATCCCGACGCCGCACTCGCGCTGGCCAACGCCGTCCTGGCACTTGTCCGGGACGCGGGCATCGGTGACACCGGTGGCGGGAGCGTCGCCGGTGAGCTGCCCTGGCTCACCGACCTGCTGCTTCCCGACAGCGACGGCGACTTCACCCCCACCGGCGAGCTCCTGATCGCCGGCGGCCCGCTCGACCGGGTACTCGCGGCGGATGCGCCGTTCCGCGTCCTGGCCGACGACTTCACGCGGGCATGGCCGGTACAGGTACTCGAAGCGGTCGGGGTACTGCGGACCTTTGCCGTGCTCAGCGCCACCGACGTCCGGCTCGATCCGGACGAACCGGTCCTGCTCGACCTGGACGACAGCGACACCTGGGTGGAGGAACTCGCCGCCGACGACCCGGCCGAGTCCGATCCGGCCCTGGCAGGAGCCGACCTGAGCGCGCCGCCCACCCTGCGGACCTTCACCGCCGTTCGCGATCTCGAGCTCGTCGACCCGTCGCGGTGGCCTGCCGCGCTCGCGGAACTGGCCCGGCCACCCCTGCGAGATGTGATCATGCGCTCCGACCGGTTCCGGGATACCGGTCATCCCGGTTGGGGCCGGGGTTCCGGTGCCGGTTCGCCCACGCACGCCGGCGTGTCGTACACGCGCTGGTGGCTCTCGCGCAACGCGCTGCTTCCGGTCGCCGGATCCGCGACTGTGCTGCCACCGCCGGAGCTTGCCCTGCCCGGCGCCGACCCGCTGCTCGACGGACTGTTCGCGCCGGCCGCCACGCTGCCCGGAGTCGACGTCGACCTGCTGCGCCGGCTCGGTTGCCGGCTCACGCTCTCCGACGTCCTAAGCGATCCGGACGCGGTCCTCGACCTGCTGGACCGGCTCGGCGACGCCGACCGGGACGTGCCGTGGCCGGCGGCCCGTGCCCTTTACATGGCCGCGGTGGATGCCGTTGCCGCCCTCCCCCGCACCGACACCAACGGCAACGGCAACGGCAACGGACCAGCCGGTATCGACCCCCCGTTCACCGTCCGTACTCCGGACGGAGTGGTACGGACGTCCGACGCCGTGATCGTGGACGCGCCGGACCTCCTGCCGCTGCTCGGTGCGGGCCGCGGAGCGTTGCGGATGCCGCTGGACCGGGCAGCCGAGGCATCACATGTACTCGGCGTACCACTGCTTTCGACACTGGGCGACTGCGACATCGTCATCGCTCGCGATGACCGTGACGTCATCATCGCTTCCGACGACCGTGACGCCGTCGTCAGGCCCGACGAAGGGGACGCCCCTCAAGCCCCCGAGGAACTCACGGCACCGGACGGGACGCCGTACCTTTCCCACACCCGCCTGCTCGTGGCCGACGTCGATGGTCGGCCCACACCCGTCCCGTGGCGGGTGATCGGTGGCATCAGCGGGGAGATTCACGTCGATGCCGCCGCCGGAACGAACGCGCTGGCAAGGGCCCTGGCCTGGCATGCCGGTACCTGGGACCGTCGGCACGCCATCGCCGAGGCGCTGCGCGACCCCGCTGGTGAAGGCCAGCTCCAGGCCGAGGCCGACCTCGACGACTCCTGACCCAGCGCGCCCCCGGCCGCCGAGAGGATGGGCGGCAAACATGCATGACAGGAGCCCGCAACCTCGGATGGAACTCGCCCGCCGCAAGCCCCTCAACGAACAGGTCCACCGCTCGGCGGAACACCGCCTGTTCTGCTGAGCTCAGCCATGGAACTCCGCGAGGAAGCGCGCCGCCGGCATGTAGCCGGAAAATGACCAATGTCACCGATCGTACCTTCGGGCCACAGCGATGCTCGCAGCCCGTGTCATAAACTACTTACGATGCGTAGCGACCACTGCAGATCACATCATGCCTGGGAATCATGGGCGGGGGGAACCCGCTGGCGCAGGCGGTTGCGGCGGCGGGTCGTGGACCAGATGCCGGCCAGACCGAGCACCGAACCGACGGCGGCGGTAGCGATCAACCACAGGTGACCGGCATCGCGCAGATCATCCCAGAACGGCAGCATCACGACCAGGCCAACGAACCACAGGACCGTCCCCACCGTCACCGACAGCACACCGTCGTACGGGAGCGGTTCCAGCTGCCGGCGCTCGCCCGTCGCGCTCACCCTCATGACGCTACCCGGGCTCGCCCGTCCGGGGCGGAGCATACGGATGCCGTCTGCTGTGACTGCGCCGCGGTCTGCGCCCGCCGGGAGCCTGCGCCCCGCCGCTGTTCACCGGGTCGCTACAGTTGGGCCGGTGGTGACGAAGGAAGCTCTGCGTACGCCCAAACCGCCGCTTCCCCTGTGGGATACTGCCGTGACCGTTGTGCCACCGCCCGGCGGCGGTCCCGGGTACTGGGCGGGAGCGCCGAGCGCGATTCTCGTCGATGGAATCTTCTATCTGGCCTACCGGTTACGCCGTCCGCTCGGACATGGCCGTGGATACGCCGTCGTCATCGCCAGGTCGACCGATGGTGAGCGGTTCGAAACGATAACCACGATCGACCGGGAACCCTTCGGCGCGGAGTCCCTGGAGCGCCCTGCGCTCGTCGTCACGCCCGAAGGCCGGTGGCGGCTCTACGTCAGCTGCGCCACGCCGAACAGTCCGCACTGGTGGGTCGACCTCCTGGAGGCGGATTCCCCGAGCGGCTTCGACCCGGCCGACCGTCGCACCGTCCTTCCCGGGGACGCCCACACCGCGGTCAAGGACCCGGTGCTGGTCCGGACGGACGAGGGCTGGCACCTGTGGGCCTCGTGCCACTTCCTGGACGACCCGGACGCCACGGACCGGATGGAGACCCGCCACGCGACCAGCCCGGACGGCCTGACCTGGACCTGGCGGGGCACCGCGCTCGCACCGCGTCCCGGCGCCTGGGACCGCCGCGGGGTCCGGATCTCCTCGGTCCTCTGCGACGACCGGCAGCCGATCGCCTACTATGACGGCCGCGCATCGGCCGAGGAGAACTGGGAGGAACGTACCGGGATTGCCGTCGGGCTCACCCTGAACGACCGGTTCCACGCGGTGGGCGACGAACCGGCCGCGGTGTCACCCCACGGCGCCGGAGGTGTGCGCTACCTGAGCGTCGTCGAGCTCACCGACGGCGGAACCCGGCTGTTCTACGAGGCGACACGCTCCGACGGCGCCCACGAGCTGTACACGGAACTCCATCCGCCGACCAGCGACACCGCGGTTGACTTCCGGCCCCCGGCCGCGCGCCAAAAACTATGAGCACCAAAAACAGCGACAAACTCGCGATGATCTTCTCGGTGGCCGGCGCCCGTCAACGCATGCCACCGTTGACCAGGCCACGCCTGGTCACCCGGCCGACGCGCTAGCGAGCCAGCAGGGCGCGGCCGGCCGCGGCGTGAATGGCGTCATCCTGCGGGGTGTGCACCCGGCCGCAGAGCACGTTTCGGTAGTGACGCTCCAGTGGGTTCGCGCGTGTCAGGCCGGGATTGCCGATCAGGGCAACCGCCTGGCCCACCACGTTGATCGCGGCGTTCGTGACGACCGACTTCACGGCGCTACCGCTGGAAGCGAGAACCGCTTTCCCTGCGTCGACCTCACGCGCGGTCGTCTCAACGAGCATCCGGATCGTGGTCAGCGTGACGTCGATCTCCCCGACAGCGGCCTGGAACCGCGGCAGGCTCGCCAACGGCTTGCCGAGGTTGGACGGTACCCGCTCGTGCAGAAAGCTGATCAGCCAGTCGCGGGCAGCCTCGGCGACACCCAGATAGATCGCCGAAATGGCCAGGCCGTTCCATGATGCGATGTTGGATCCGGCCGCAGCCGGGTCCTTCAGCGTCGACACGGGAGTCAGCGCGATCCCCGCTCCAGCGTCCAGGCGCACCCGGTTGAAGACCACGTCATGGCTTTCGGTTGCGCGCATACCGAAGTGGTCCCAGGTACGGATGATCTCGATGCCCGGGGCGTCCGCCGGCACCAGGAAGGTGCCGACCCGCGGCTCGCGCGACTTCGGCTGCTCCTGGGAGGACTCCGGCTGCTCCTGGGAAGCGGCATCCCCCACCGGATCGCTGGCGGGATCGGTGGCTCCCCACACCAGCATCCAACGCAGCACCGGCGCGCCCGTCGAATAGATCTTGTGGCCGGTGAGCTCCCAGCCGTCCCCGGTCCAGCGTCCTGTCGTCGCCGGTATACCGCCACGCGCGGGGGTGCCGAGGTCGGGTTCCACCCGCAGCCCGTTGACCATCGCACCCTCTTCGACGGTGGAACGCGCAACGGGCGCGTATGCCTCCTCGGGCCATTCTCCGGAACGTCCGTAATGTGCATGGATGAGGTAGGTCATGGCAAGGACCAGCGCGGTCGACGGGTCGCCTCGGGCTATCGTCCCGAGCACCTCGACCACGTCGGACAGGCCTGCCTCCACCCCGCCGTAGGCAACGGGGACCGTGAGCCCGACCAGCCCGGCCTGGCGCAGCCGGTCGAGATTCGCCACCGGGAAAATCCCCGACCGGTCGTGTTCGGCCGCGGTCTCGGCGAACTCGGCAGCCAGCTCGACCAGCAGCTCCTGACGCGACTGACGCGACTGACGCGACTGACGCGATGGCGCAACTGACGGTGGAGCGCTCTGGATCGACATGGGTCACTCTTTCCGGGAGATGTGGCTGCCAGTGGACAAAACCCGGGTGGCCGCGGCCGACAACGCCGTCGGTCAGGCGCCGATTTTCTCGATCTCGACGTTGAATGCCGTACTCCAGTAATCGGCCACGTCCACCTTGGATTTCAGCAGTTCCGCCTTGACGAAGACGTCCGCGACGTCCTGCTCGGAGGCGATGGCCGCCGGGGAGGTCGGGAGGAGCTTGAAGGGCCGCTGCTCCTCCCCGGTTCTGAAGACCTCCAGAGCCTGCGCCAGAGGTTGCTTCGTCTGCTCGGCGGTGACCTTCGCCCAGTCGTCGGGATGCGCCCGGGCCCACGCGTATGCTTTCTGCTGGCGACCGAGGAAGTCGGTGATGGCCGCGTGCAGGGCCGGGTCGGCTATCGCCTTCGGTGTGGCGGCGTAGTTGAAGTTACCGGACAGGATCTTCTCGCCGCTGCCCAGCGTCGTCGCGCCGGCCTGCTTCGCGGTGATGACGGCGGTGCCGTATGTCGCAAGTGCGTCGATGTTGCCTGACAGCAGAGCGGTCACGCCGTTGGGGACGGTCAGCTTGACCGGCTCGACGTCGTTCCAGCCGAGACCCGCCTGCTCCAGCAGCTTGAACAGGAAGTAGTGGGCGGTCGTGCTGGCGACATAGCCGATCTTCTTTCCCTTCAGATCGGCCACCGACTTCACCGGAGAACCCTTGGGAACGAGGAGTTCCTGCAGGAGAGTGTTGCCCTGCAGCACCGCGATGACCTTGAAGTTGCCGCCGCCCGCGGACTGGCTGGCGAAGATGGGCGGAATCTCGCTTGCACTGGCGAGGTCCAGGTTCCCGGCAGCCATCGCCTGAAGCTGCAGACTCCCGCTGTCAAACGTAACGTATTCGACCTTGTACGGCGTGTTGGACAAGCCGGCGGATTCAAGATAGAGCCGCTGCCGCTGATACCCGGTCTCTCCGACACGCAGGATGACGCCGCCGAGGTCCGGTGTGCCGGCGACCCCCGCGGACGTGGTGGCGGTGGGCTTGTCCGAATCCCCGCCGCAGGCAGCCAGGCCAGCTGTCGCAACCAGGGCCACAAGCAGTACGGAAAACGCGCGAAACCGGGATCTGCGTCGTCCCGGCGACATTCGCTCGACTATTTTCAGGCGCACCTTTTCACCTCCACGTTATTCGGATCAAAGGATTTATGAAACCATGTTCGGGCGGAATTCTGCGCTCATTCTGTATCACTTTCGGTGAAGGTCCCGTAGCGGCCGTCGTGATAAATCAGCGGCGTCACGTCATCACCGGTGTGCGCCTGCAGGACCCGGGCTACCAGCAGACGGTGGTCACCAGTGGCAACGCGGTGCTCAAGCCGTGCCCGAACCCAGGCCTCCGCATCGACCAGCAACGGTTCACCGGTCGGCAGCCGCGTCCAGCGGGTCGGCGGAGCGAACCGGTCGACCCCCTTGGTGGCGAAGCGGTGAGCCGTGTCGCGCTGGCGGTCGGAGAGCAGATGTACGACCACCGTGTCCGCGACGAGCAACGCCGGCCAGCTTGAGGACGTCGACGCCACGGACAGCGAGATCAGCGGCGGTTCAAGCGACAGCGAGGCTACCGACGTCGCGGTGAAACCAACCGGGCCGGATACTCCTTCCAGGGTCACCACCGTCACTCCTGCCGCGTGCCGGCGGAAGACCTGGCGGTAGACATCCGGGTCGACTCCGCGCTCAGCAGCATCGTCGGTGCCGGCAGGAGCAGCGCCGACAAGCCGGACCACCAGGGCATCAGCAATGCCGTGACCATCCGATGATCCTGGAACCTGGGCCTCCGGCGCACGACGAGCGGTGGCGGACGCGGGCCGGGCCGGGCGACTCAACGCGCACGCTCCGATCCGGTGGCCGACACCAAAGCAGCCGGCGCCGCAGTGGCCGATGCCCGTGCTGCCAGCGCCGCGACGGCCGCCTGGACCAGCCTGTTGTTCGCCGCGGACCAGCCGGCGACCTGTTCGTCGAGATCCGGCAACTGGGCTTCGAGGATCGAGAACGCTGGGACGGCAACGGTCGCGCCGAGTTCACCCAGCAGTGGACGCAGATGAAGCTCGGCAACACCCAGGTGCGCCGGCGCACCTGACACGATCACCGGTACGGCGACCACACCGGCCAGCCCACCCGATGGGAGCTGATCGAGGAACGCCTTGAGCAGACCTGTGTAGCTGGCCTTGTACACCGGCGTCGCCACGACGAGCACGCCTGCCTCGCGTACGGACTCCAACGCGGTGGCGACAGCTGCATCGGCGTCGGCGAACAGGTCCCGTGCCAGCAGGGCGAGGTCGATGTCAACGGGATCCGTGGGCGCCCCCGCATCGAACACGGGATCAGCGACCAGGCCGTCCCGGATCCGGCCGGCAACCGCGCGGGCGACCGCAAGCGTCCGCGAAGCTGGGCGGGGGTTTCCACTCAGGACGATGATGCGCGGGAAGGGCTGCGGCATAACCAGCCTCCGACTGGGCTCTGAGTGAGCAAGGGGCCTGGGCCTCCGGCAGCGCGAAAAACATGATCGCTGCTCCTTCGGCCGGTAGTGGACGCGGATGGTTGACGGGATTCAGCCTCTTCCAGTCTGTTCCACAGCTGCAGTCAACCGCTCAGCGATCGGACCAGGAACGAGGCCACATCGAGCTTCTTGTCGAGAACGCCGGCCTCGGTGTAGACGTCCGAAGTGCTCTGCAGGTCCTTGACGACCGTGTCGTCGATCGGGACAACGGCTACGTTCCGGCGGCCGACCACCGTCGCCGCCACCGGCTCGGGCAGCTTCGTCAGGGAGGCGAACAACTTGGTGAATGCCTCCTTGTTGGTGTTCGACCACTCGTATGCCTTGCCCTGACGGATCAGGAAGTCGGCGATGGCCGCGCGCTTCGCCGGATCCCCGAAAGCCTGCTCCGAACCGACGGTGAACCCGAGCCCGGCGCTGATCCCGGCACCGTCCCGGATGACACGAGCGCCCTTCGCCTCCGACAGCGCGATGTAGGGATCCCAGGTGGCCCAGGCGGCGATCTGGTTGGAATCGAAGGCAGCACCCGCCGCCTGCGGCGACAGGAACGAGATCTGCACGTCGTTCGGGGTGAGCCCGGCCTCCTTGAGCGCGCCGAGCAGCAGGAAGTGTCCGACGCTGCCCTTCGTGGTCGCTGAGACGGTCTTGCCCTTCAGCTCCGCCACACTCTGGACGGGCGAGTCCTTGTGGACCAGGAGTGCGACACTCTTCACGGAGTTACGAGTCGCACCGACAATCTTCAGCGGTGCACCGGAACCGATCGAGGCGAGGACGGGAGCGTCGCCGGCACTGCCGATGTCGGCGGCGTTCGCCCGCAGCGCCTGCAGCAGTGGGGCGGCGGCGGAGAAGTCCGACCATTCGACCTTGTACGGAGCGCCCTTGAGCACGCCGGACGCCTCGACCACTGCCTTGAGCTGGCCGACCTGGTCTGCAACCCGAAGGGTCACGCCGGACAGGTCCGGCGTGGCACCCGCCGCCGGCGATTTCGCGTCGTTCGCGTCGGAGGAATCGGATCCCCCGCCACAGGCAACGGCCAACGACAGGGCCGCGAGCGCGACGATGCCAGCGATCAGGCGAGGTCTTGGACGGGTGAACAGGCGTGGCATCAGGCAACTCCGATACGCGGACTTCTTCCGTCCGCGAATGTGGATGTGATTGTGGAGGGAGACGGGTCAGGTGGCCGCCCGCCGATGGAAACCGGCTGAGCGACAAACAGAAACCGGCCGGGCAACAAAAACGTCTGACAACCCAGCGAAAATTCTGATTACAGAAATTTACACTACCGTGAGAAAGCAGCCATGCACCGAACGGATTCGCAACGACGGCGCCAGCAAGGCCATCATCGACAGCGACTGCTCCAGGCCCGACCGTAATCCACGCAACGACGTCGCGTCAGAACGGTCTCAGCAGGCACAAAACAGCACTCTGCGTATTTTTCGCTTGTTCAGTCAAGGAGTGGAAAAGTGATATGCGTCACATAAGTTGGTCCATTGACGCAGGTAGGAGCGTCATGCTTCCGTTGATTTCATGTTTAAGCCGGCGCTTCTGGTTACTCGGGGTCACATCGACCTTCTTCGGGTGAAGTCTGCCGCCTGTCCGGCCCCCTGGCCCAGGACATGACCCCACCCAGCAGGTGATCCAAGAGCGCCGCAGCACGCCTGCTCCAAGAATTTCCGATCACGTAAAGTGATCTGTTTTCCGGATGCGCGGCAAACATGCCATATCTGCCAGCAGATCCTCCGCGACACATGCCGTCCTTACGGCTGACTGCTAGTCACTTTGTGGGCCGGTGGCGCAGGTGAACAGCAATCCAGCCACCTCCAGCTACGTGCGGCCACCTGACCCCGCGACGCCGGCGGCCACTACCACTGACCCTGTAATGCCTGCGGCGGCGCGCTGACCGCGTCACCGTCGGCCTTATGTACGGCGGACCTCCGGCAGTGCCAGAAATGCATCCAAAGCGGAGAATTTGTGACGATACAGACACTTACTGCCGGGGGCGACACGACGACGCGCGTGCCCGACCTGGCTGCCGACACCGACGGACAGAGCACGCAGACGGCGACGAGCGTCACGCCCGCCCGCAGCGCCCCCACGCTGATAACGGTCATTCCGTCGACCGCCAGGCGGCGCGGCGTGCCACGCTGGATCCGGCGACCGGTGGGCCCGCTGCTCCTGCTGCTGCTGTGGCAGATCGCGAGCTGGAGCGGCAGCGCGTCCACCGAACTGCTCGCCTCACCATGGACCGTCGTCACCACCTTCGCAGACCTCGTCAGCAGCGGCGAGCTGCCGAAGGCGATCGCGGTATCGCTGCGTCGCGCCGGCAGCGGCGTGCTGCTCGGCGGGTCCGTCGGTATCTTCCTGGCGCTGATCGCGGGGCTGTTCCGGCTTGGCGAGGACCTCATCGACGCGTCGGTACAGATGATCCGGACCGTGCCGTTCGTGGGTCTCATCCCACTGTTCATCATCTGGTTCGGTATCGGCGAGACACCGAAGATCGCCCTGGTCGCCTTCGGTGTCGCCTTCCCGCTCTACATCAACACCTACGCCGGTATCCGCAACGTCGACTCCGACCTCGTCGAAGCCGCCCGCACGGTCGGGCTGACCCGCCTGGGGCTGATCCGGCACGTCATCCTGCCGGGCGCGCTGCCGAACGTTCTGGTCGGTGTCCGCTTCTCCCTGGCCATCTCGTGGCTCGCGCTCATCTTCGCCGAGCAGATCAACGCCAACCGGGGCCTGGGGCAACTCATGAACGACGCCCAGGAGTTCCAGCGAACCGACATCATCGTCGTCTGCCTGGTCGTCTACGCCTTCCTCGGACTCACCGTCGACGCCATCGTCCGACTTCTCGAAAGGGTGCTGCTGTCGTGGCGACCAGCATTCAGCGGAGCGTGACCACCCTGCTGGGCCCGGATGTGCCCGGAGCATCCCCGGCGCACCCGCCGGTCGACACGGCGGATGAGCAACCGGACCATGCCGGCACGCCGGGAACCTCCGAAGGGGACAGGACGCCCGCGAACGCGCCGGCGGCCGCCACCGTCACGGCCCCGGAGGGCACCCCGCTTGCCGTCGGGGTCCGCAACCTGCGCCGCGCGTTCGGTGCCAACATCGTCATCAACGACCTTGATCTGGACGTACCGGTCGGCCAGTTCGTCGCGCTGCTCGGCGCGAGTGGCTGTGGGAAGAGCACGCTGCTGCGCATCCTCGCCGACCTCGACACCGAGATCAGCGGGCAGGTGCGGGTGGCGTCACGGCGGGCCGTGGCCTTCCAGGCGCCGCGCCTGCTGCCCTGGAAACGCGTCTGGCGCAACGTCGTCCTCGGTCTTCCCGGCCGACCCGACAAGGCCAGGGCGGTCGCGGCGCTGGAGGAGGTGGGCCTTGCCCGCCGGGCCGACGCCTGGCCCAGGACACTGTCCGGCGGTGAGGCGCAGCGGGCGTCACTTGCCCGGGCCCTTGTCCGCGACCCCGAGCTCATGCTGCTCGACGAACCGTTCGGAGCCCTCGACGCGCTCACCCGGATCAGAGTGCAGGGGCTGGTCGAGCAGCTGTGGCAACGCCACAACCCGGCGATCCTCCTGGTCACCCACGACGTCGAGGAAGCTCTGCTGCTCGCCGACCGCGTCCTGGTCATGAAGGACGGGGTGATCGCCCACAGTGCGGACATCACCCTTGCCAGGCCCCGCAACGTCAGCGATCCGCAGTTCGTCGCGTTGCGCGCCGAACTGCTCGGCTGGCTCGGGGTCGGGCATGCCCCGTCCGGGGCGGCTGGGCCCGAAGCTGCTGGCGGTCAACCTGCACAAGACGTCGATCATCCTGTACAGGGTGTCGAGCGTACGGCACAGACCGTCGAGCCCGACCCGGCAGCGGATACCCGGGAACCACCGCCCAGACGGAAGATCCTTTCATGACCTCCTCCCAGCTACCCGCATACGGCTCCCAGGTACCCGCATACGGCGACGTCGATCCGTTCCACCGCCGCCTGCACCGGATCGCCCAGCCCGACCTCGATCCCGACACCGCGCAGACCACGGGGATGCGCCGGTTCTCCGCCGTCAGCGGCAAGACCGTCGGATCGTCCAAGCTGTGGATGGGGCAGGTGCACGTCGCCCCGTACACAGCGTCCGGGAACCACCACCACGGCGAGTCCGAAACCGCCATCTACGTGGTCAGCGGCCATCCGGAGTTCATCTTCCTCGACCAGAACGTCGAAGGAGTGAAAGAGCCCGGCCCCGGTCGTGAGATCCGCGTGCGGACCTCCCCCGGTGACTTCATCTTTGTGCCGCCGTGGGTCCCGCACCGCGAGGAAAACCCCGACCCGAGCATCGAGGCCATCGTCGTGATCTCCCGGAGCACCCAGGAGGGAATCGTGATCAACCTCGAAGGCCTGGAGTGGGCCGGGCCGGTCCTGACCAGCGGCTCGGATGTCGAGGGCTGTTCCTGACCGCTCGTCCTGACAGCTCACTAATCCCGCGCGGCTGCGATCCATCCCCAACCCTGCGCACCATGCTCACGAGGAGTATTGCCATGCCTGTCGAGTTCATCGGACTGATCGCCACCAGCGAAGGGTCGGAAACGCACACGCGCTCCGGAGCGGTCATCGACCCCGGCTATGTCCGCCGGTTCGCGCGCATCCACGAGGATGCCGACTTCGACCGGGTATTGATCGGCTACAGTTCCGCCTCACCCGACAACATCCAGGTCGCGGCCTATGCCGCGGCCAGCACCGAGCGCCTGGGGTACCTGATCGCGCACCGGCCGGGGGTGGTCTTCCCGACGGTCGCGGCCCGCTATTTCGCCACCCTCGACCACTTCTCCGCCGGCCGGATCGCCATCCACATCATCACCGGCGGCAGCGACGCCGAACAGCGGCGTGACGGCGACTACCTGACCAAGGACGAACGCTACGACCGCACCGACGAGTACCTCGACATCGTCCGCAAGGCGTGGACGTCCACCGAACCGTTCAGCCACGAGGGGCGGTACTACAAGCTGCAGGACCACCTGGCCACTGTGCGTCCGATCCAGCAGCCGCACATCCCCCTGTACTTCGGCGGGTCCTCGCAGGCGGCCTACCGGGTCGGCGGCAAGCAGGCGGACGTGTTCGCTCTGTGGGGCGAGCCGCTGGCCGAGACCGCCGAGCAGATCGCGGCGGTGAACCAGGCCGCCGAGCAGGCCGGTCGGCCCAAGCCGGGGATCAGCGTGTCGTTCCGGCCGATCCTCGGCCCGACCGAGGACCTTGCCTGGGAACGGGCACACAGGATCCTCGCGGACACGCGCGCGAATCTGACCGCGCCCAACAGCATCTTCAGCCAGTTCCGCAGGGCGTTCAGCCCCGACGCCACACCGGCGAACATCGGGTCGCAGCGGCTGCTGGCCGCGGCTGCCGCCGGTGAGCTGCACGATCGGGCCCTGTGGACACCGCTGGCCGCTGCCACCGGCGCCGCGGGCAACTCGACGGCTCTGGTCGGGACCCCGGAGACGGTCGCGCAGGCGTTGCTCGACTATGTCGACATCGGCGTGACAACGCTGCTGATCCGCGGTTACGACCCCTACGACGACGCCATCGACTACGGCCGCTACCTCATCCCGCTGGTCCGCGAGGAGGTCGCCCGGCGGGAGCGGGGGGAGGCCGCGAAGCGCACCGCGATCTCGCCGGTACCCGCGGCGCTGGCGGCCAACGGCGCGAGCGTGAACTGAACATGAAACAAGTATGAACCGAGTGTAAAATAAGCGGGAAGGCGGGCGTGGCGCCGATCAGGCGGCCCACGCCCGTATCCGGCGATCCCGGGGGGATCGCCGGATACGACGAGCGGCACAACAACCACATCCGTCGCCCCGCGATGGGAAACCCCGGCACCGGGGCAGCGAAACGTGACCTCCACGAAGCTTTGCAGCTCTGTTATCCTTTGGGTGTGAATTATCACGTGGAGCCGAGACCACGCACTGCGGGTCCGCTACACGCCGCGCTCCTTCTCGAGGCTTTCTGGCCTCCCCGTCGTGAACACGACTTCGACCAGCACTGTCCGGGTTCCGTCGCACGGTAGAGACAAAACCAACGTGCACCAACCCGCCTCCACCAAAATTCTTCCGGTCACGGATACCGTCCGCCAGAATTCACGTGGTCCAGCTGGCCGAAAACGGCACAACATATCTTCTCGCGCCCGCGGTTCCTGCCGGATCCGGGGTTCCTCCCGGATCTACTTCGCCGATCCGGGAGGTCCGGGAGCCGGTCCGACAGGTCCGGGAGGCGTCCAGGAAGCTCGAAGGAGCCCATTCACATGACCGCGCCACAACCGAGTTCCTCCCGGCAGCCGTCCCAACTTGAGCAGGCCCGTCTTACGGTCACGCAGAGAGGCCGTCTGGACACCCTGACAGCCGTCCCCGCAACGGTCGCCAACCCCATCCGGCAGCAGTCGGACCGCGACGTGGTGCTACTCGGGCGCAGTGCTTCGTGGCAGCCGCCGACCGTCCACCCCCCGATCGCCTCGCCGATCACCCCACCAGCCATTCCACCGCAACGCCCCGAACACGGTGTGTGGATCGACCGTCCCACCTGGAGCGCGTTCGTCGACGGACAGCTGCTCGACCTGACCTACCTCGAATTCGAACTGCTCGACTTCCTCATACGCCACCCGGCACTGGTGCACTCCCGCACGGCGCTCCTGCGCTCGGTCTGGGGCTACAACCTCGACGACGACCCCCGGGCGGCCGGTCGGACCGTGGACGTTCACATCACCCGGCTGCGGCGCAAGCTGGGACCCGACCATCGGGACCGCATCGAGACCATCCGCCGGGTCGGCTATCGCTATCGTCCCGTTCCGACCAGTCGCCAGGCCTGACCGACACCTCAGCTCTACGAGCATCTCAGCTCTACGACGAGCCGTCGCCGGTGTAACGGGACATGTCCGGATGCCGGTTGTCGGTGAGCACGGGTCGATGTCCTCGACGCGCCAGTCCCGCAGGATCATGCCTCGGGCCCTCGCCGCTCGCCTCCACCGCGGCAAGGGCCCGAGAGGCACGTCCCCATGGTCGGCACAACAGGCTGAGCGAGGGACAGCCGACGAAAACAGGTGCGGGAGCGCGACGGGTACAACGAGCTCCCGCACCAAAGGCTCCTCATAGTGACCCGAGGCCACGATACTCAAGGTCACTATGACCACACAGGAGGAATCATGATGGAGAACCTGCGACGCGGCGTCGGCCGTGGGTTCGGCGTGCTGGTCCTGGCCGGTCCCGGCACCGGGAGCATGGGCCGCCCCGCCAGTCGGCGACCTGCGAATACCACTGGGAACACGTAGTTTTCTTGGTAATGAGCGAGGCTAAGAAGTACCTTGACCCGATGGACGGCGTGACCGAGGCCCAGCTCGCATCGGTTCTTCGCCTGTCCGTGATGCGCCTGTCGCGGCGTATGCGCCAGGAGCGGTCGAACACTCTGACGCCCACCCAGATCGCAACCCTCGCCACCCTGAAACGGCACGGTTCGATGACCCTTGGTGAGCTTGCCGCACACGAACGGGTACAGCCGCCGTCGATGACGCGGGTGATCGCCCACCTCGCCGAAGCAGGTCTGGTTGCCCGCAGCGCGCATCCCTCCGACGGCCGGCAGGTCATCGCGGGGATCACCGAAGCAGGCATCGACCTGCTGGAAGCCGATCGCCGGCGCCGCGACGAGTGGCTCGCCGAGCGGTTGGCGTCGCTGAGCCCGGACGAGATGGCCGCGCTCGAGCGGGCTGCGCCCATCCTGGACACACTTGCCGGTTCGTGAAAGCGGGGCCGTCCGAGTCGTCAACGGGACACCGTCCATACCGGAACACCGGATAGGCCCTACAACTCCACCCAGCGACCGCTTTCCTCGGACGCGTCGGCGGCCGCCAGCAGCCGGGCGATGGTGAGAAGGTCGTGGAAGGTCGCGCCACGGACCAGGGCGGGGTCGTTGAGCTCGGTGACTCGGACGACGTCGTAGGTCGCCTCGATCAGACCGGGTCGCATGCCCGGGACCTCCCGCATCAGCAGGTCGCGCGTGCCGTCCGCGTCCTGACGCAGGACGCGGCGACCCTGCACGACCATCCGTCCCCCGGTACCGCAGATGGTGATCGTGGTCGTCTCCAGACGGCCGTCGGGCCGCTCGTTGACCAGCGCCGTGGCACCGCTGGCCGACAGCAACGCAAGGGTGACAGGTGCGTCGGCTGTGAGCCTGGCCGCGGGCATGGCGTCGGGATTGGCGCAGACGGCGAGCACCTCCCCGCACCAGCGGACGACCAGATCGATGATCTCGGCTCGACCGGACTGTCCCGCCGGAGCCGCGAGCATGGTCACCTGGGTAATCCGGCCGAGCGACGCCATTGACGCCTGCACGTGCCAGGCCGCCGGCCAGGCCCGGCCATCCATGGCGACGACATGCGCGAGGTCGGACTCCTCCGCCAGGTCGGCGACAGCCCGCAATGCGTCCGGGTCAGCGGTCATCGGACGGGACAGCAGCACGTGCAGGCCGGCTTCGACGGACCTTCGGGCGATCACGTCGGATCCGGGTGGCGCCATCTCGATGCACACGGCCTCGATCTCGTCGGACAGCATCGCGACCAGATCCGCATAGGCGCGCGGCGCTTCGGCTTCCGCCGCCCAGGCCAGCGATTCCAGCGGTTCGGGCGCGAGCAGGCCGACCACGTCCACGCCCGCGTCCCGCAGGACCGGTGCGGTCGTGCGATCGCTGCCATCCGTCACCAAAGCCATCGCGCCGGGCAGGTCAGGCAGAAGCCGTCGGGTGTCGCGGCGGCGCTCCCGCCATTCGCGTGCGCCTGCCGGGTCACGTGGGGCCACCAACTCGGGAACCGTTGTCACATACCGATAGTGCCCTCCGCCGCGGGGGCCCGGAGCATTATCCGTAACTACTCCGTCTCAAACTCCCGAGGCGAACAGGTCGAGATCTTTTTGTCCGACTTATTATCATCATTCCCTTCAATGGTGGAGTGGGGATCGATAATCAGAGGTCGCTTATCATGCAGAATCTGCAGGACATGGCTCGGATGTTCGTGGCGTTGCTCCCGCCGAAGGATGTCGTCGAGCCGCTTGTCGGTGCTGTCCAGCGGCTGCGGGCCGACCAACCACGGCTGGCGGTGGCCGTGCGGTGGGCTCCGCCGGAAAGCTGGCACATCACGCTCGCCTTCCTCGGTGAGGTGCCCGCGACCGTCCGGCCCGAACTCGCCCAGCAGCTGGCGCAGGTGGCCTCCGAGTATCCGCCGGTACCCGTGGTTATCGCCGGTGGGGGACGGTTCGGGACTCGAGTGTTGTTCGCGGCGGTCGACGAGCCACCGCTGGCGCCGCTGGCCCGCGCGGTGGCACGGGCAGCCCGGAACGCCGGGGTGATCGGCCTCGACTCCCGGGTGTGGAGGGGACACCTCACGCTCGCGACCCGCAGGTCGTCCCGCCCAAAGGGCCGTCACACCGGTTCACCGCCGCAGACAGGTGAGCCCGATCTGGCACCGTTGGTCGACGGCCTCGCCGGGATCACCGCCCGGCCGTGGACGGCGACCGGGTTCACCCTCATGCGCAGCGGCCCTGTTGCGGGCCCCCCGTACGAGACGACGGCCACCTGGCCGCTGGAAGGCTAGCGGATGTTGGAAGGCCGACAAGAATCGCGATCATGCTTCTTTCGCGGTGCCGGTGGGTCCGGCGGGCCCGGGAACGATCTCGTCCAGCGCGGCCAGTTCCTTCTCACCGAGAACGATCTCCAGCGCCCGCAGCGACCCGGTGAGCTGCTCGACGGTCCGCGGGCCGATGGTCGCCGCGGTCAGCGCCGGCTGGGCCAACGCCCAGGCGAATGCCACGTCCGCGGGCCGTTCACCGATCGACTCGCAGAGTGCCGCGAACGCCTCGAACCGCGGGCGGTATTTCTCCAGCCGCTGCTCCAGCCGTTGCCGCCACGGTTCGTGCACGGACGGCGATGTTGCCGCGGACCGGCCCACGCGCCGCTCACCCGGCGCGCCGTCGAGCAGAGCGTCCATCAGTGGGCTCCGCCCGATCACGCCCACGCCGTAGGACTCGCAGACCGGTAGCACCTCCGACTCGACCGCACGTTCCAGCACGCTGTAGTCGCACTGTTCGCTGACAAGGCCGAGCGAACGCCGCCGCATCGCGGCCTCGTTGCCCGCGGCGATCTCCCAGCCGGCCAGGCCGGACGAGCCGACATAAACGATCTTTCCCTGGGCAACCAGCACGTCCATGGCCTGCCAGATCTCCTCCCACGGGGCGTCACGGGCCACATGGCGTATCTGGAGAAGATCGATGTGATCGGTACGCAGCCGGCGCAGCGACTCGTCGCAACACCGCCGGATCTCGGGCCCGGACAGCTTCCCCTCGCCCGGACCCGGACCCGGGGACCCGTGGACCCCGGTCGCCAGAACAATCCGATCCCGGCGCCCGCGGCTCCTCGATAGCCAACCGCCGACAACGTGCTCGGCGGCGCCCGCGTCGGCGTTCTCGGTGGCGCCGGCGGGCCGTCCATGGGTATTCGAGGTGTCAAAGAAGTTGATGCCGGCGTCCAGCGCCCGGTCCATGACTGCGCTGGAGACGTCCTCGGTCACCAGCGGGCCGAAATTCATCACGCCCAGGCACAGCCGGGACACCCGCACTCCGGTGCGGCCAAGATGCGCATGGATCACAGAACAATCTCCCGTCATTGGCAACCGGTGTACCCGCACGGCCCATGGCCCACTATGCCCACCGCGAGCTACACCCACCGCAGGCGGTGTCCCCGCAGAAGACGTCCCCCGCAAGGGACGTCCACGCAACCGGCGTCCACTCGGGCATCACCGAATCCCCGACGAACAGTGCCCGGAGATAAAGACGCGGAGCGTCGTCACCGAACCGTACATAAAGGGTTTTGTAGGACATTCCGGGCGGAAGGCAGCGATCACGGGCGTGTGGTGGCCACAACCGCGAGACTTGGGGACAACCGTTGCCTACCGCCGAACTGGCCCAAGCGGTCCACACCCCGACGCCACGGCCCCGGCATGAACCACACCGACGTGATCGCTACAGCGAGAGGAGACCGGCGTGACCGAGCAGGTCAGTACTCTGACCATCACCGACAACCGCACCGGCCGGACCTATGAGATCCCGGTCGAGAACGGCGCGATCCGCGCCAACGCCCTGCGGTCGATAAAGGTCGACGAGGGCGACTTCGGCCTGATGACCTACGATCCGGCTTTCACGAACACGGCGAGCTGCCGTAGCGCGATCACCTTTATCGACGGCGATGCCGGCATCCTGCGCTACCGCGGCTTTCCGATCACGGAACTGGCGGACAAGAGCAGCTTCCTGGAAGTCGCCTACCTGCTGCTCGCCGGGGAATTGCCCACGACCTCGGAGCTGGCGGTGTGGAAGAGCGAAATCACACATCACACTCTCGTCCACGAGTCGATCAAGAAGTTCATCGACGGGTTCCACCACGACGCACACCCGATGGGCATGCTGCTGTCGAGCGTCGGCGCGCTGTCGACCTTCTACCCGGACGCCAAGGAGATATCCGATCCCGGACTGCGGCGGCTGCAGATCGTCCGCCTGATCGCGAAGATCACGACTTTGGCGGCCTTCTCCTACCGGCACTCGATCGGGCTGCCGTACGTCTACCCGGACAACGACCTGTCCTATGCCGGCAACTTCCTGAACATGATGCGGAAGGCCACCGAGCTCAAGTACGAGCCGGATCCGAACCTCGAGCACGCCCTCGACGTCCTGTTCATTCTGCACGCCGACCATGAGCAGAACTGCTCGACGAACGCGATGCGCGCAGTCGGAAGCTCCCAGGCCGACCCCTTCTCGGCAGCCGCCGCGGCGATCTCCGCACTGTACGGCCCGCTGCACGGCGGTGCCAACGAGCAGGTACTGCGGATGCTCACCGACATCGGGTCGGTGGAGAACATTCCCGCCTTCATCGAAAAGGTCAAAGAAGGCAAGAAGAAGCTGATGGGCTTCGGGCACCGGGTGTACAAGAACTACGACCCACGCGCCCGCGTGATCCGTCAGGTGGCCGACGAGGTGTTCAAGGTCACCGGGACGAATCCGCTGCTCGATCTGGCCCTGGAACTGGAGCGGATCGCCCTCGAGGACGAATACTTCATCAAGCGGAAGCTCTACCCGAACATCGACTTCTACACCGGCATCATCTACCAGGCGATGGGTTTCCCGGTGGAGATGTTCCCGGTGCTGTTCGCGGTCGGGCGGATGCCGGGCTGGCTCGCCCAGTGGGAGGAGGGCCTGCTCGACCCGGAACAGAAGATCGCCCGACCGCGCCAGCTCTACGTCGGCCACGACGAGCGTGCGTACACGCTGAGCGAAGACCGCTCGCCCGACCTCGTCGGCGGCTCCGACTCGATCGCGGCGCTGGCCGCCCAGGCCGCTCCGACACGCCCACGCCGGTAGAACCGGTAGAAATCGTCAACACCCCGGTCCCGGCGGGAGGTGAAGTGCCGTCCTGGAGTGTTCCGCGGAGCACTCCAGGACCAACGCCGAAAACGCGGGCCCTCCGGAGGAAAAGGCGGGCTGCGTGGGCTACAGGCGTTCGACCACGTAGTCGACGGCGCCGGTGAGCGCCTCGACGTCGGACGGCTCGACCGCCGGGAAGCAGGCCACCCGCAACTGGTTACGGCCGAGCTTGCGGTACGGCTCCACGTCCACGATGCCGTTCGCGCGCAGAGCGCTTGCGACCACGGCCGCGTCCACACCCTCGAAGTCGATCGTGACGACGACCTGGGAGCGCTGTGCCGGGTCGGCGACGAACGGCGTCGCGTAGATCGCCTTCTCCGCCCAGGTGTAGAGGATCGACGAGGACTCGGCCGTGCGGCGCACGCACCAGTCCAGGCCGCCGCGGGCGAGCATCCACTCGACCTGGTCGGCGAACAGGAACAACGTGGCGACCGCGGGGGTGTTGTACGTCTGGTCCTTGGAGCTGTTGTCCCGGGCGGTGGTGAGGTCCAGGAACGGCGGGATCCACCGATCGGACGCGGCGATCTGGGCCAGCCTCTCCAGCGCCGCGGGGGACAGCAGCGCCACCCACAGGCCGCCGTCGGAGGCGAAGTTCTTCTGCGGCGCAAAGTAATAGGCGTCGACCTGCGACAGGTCGACAGGCAGACCACCCGCGCCCGACGTCGCGTCGACCAGGTGCAGCGCGCCCGCGTCCGCCCCGACCGGACGGCGAACCGGCTTCGCCACACCCGTGGACGTCTCGTTGTGCGGCGTCGCGTACACGTCGACACCCGGCTCGGGTGCCCATTCGGGGTGGCTGCCCGGTGCCGAGGAGACGACCGACGGCTCGGCCAGGAACGGCGCGCCCCTTGTCGTGTCGGCGAACTTGCCGCCGAACTCCCCGAACACCAGGTGCTGGGAGCGTTCGCGGACGAGGTTGAAGGCGGCCGCGTCCCAGAAGGCCGTGGCCCCACCGATGCCGAGCACCACCTCGTAGCCGTCGGGCAGCGAGAACAGTTCGGCCAGTCCCGCGCGGATGCGCCCGACCAGAGCGCGCACCGGCTTCTGCCGGTGCGACGTCCCGAGCAGCGACGTGCCGGTGGCGGCAAGCTGGGCCACCGCTTCGGGGCGGACCTTGGACGGTCCGCAGCCGAAACGTCCGTCGACCGGACGCAGATGTCCGGGGATGACGATCTGGTCAGACATGGACATCTCCGAGCGGCCGGGGGGCCGGGCCGACGTAGCGGGCGGACGGGCGGATGAGGCGTCCGGTGCGCTTCTGTTCCAGGATGTGGGCGCTCCATCCAGCAGTACGTGCGCAGGTGAACATGGACGTGAACATGTGTGGCGGTACCCCGGCATAGTCCAGCACAACCGCGGACCAGAACTCGACATTCGTCCGCAGCGGCCGGTCGGGGTACCGGTTCGTGAGTTCTTCGATGGCAGCCGCCTCCAGCGCCTCGGCCGCCTCGTAACGGTTCGAGCCGAGATCACGCGCCGTACGACGGAGCACCCGGGCGCGGGGATCCTCCGCGCGGTACACACGGTGGCCGAAGCCCATCAGCCGTTCCTTGCGATCCAGCGCACGGCGGACATATCCGGCCGGGTCGCCGGTGGCCTCCACCTCGTCCAGCATCGCAAGCACCCGGGACGGAGCGCCACCGTGCAGCGGACCGGACAGCGCCCCCACCGCGGAGGACAGGGCGGCTGCCGCGTCCGCGCCGGTGGAGGCCACCACCCGGGCGGTGAACGTGGATGCGTTCATGCCGTGTTCAGCAGCGGACACCCAGTAGGCGTCCACCGCCTGGACATGCTTGGGGTCCGGTTCACCCCGCCATCGGATCATGAAACGCTCGGTGATCGTGCGGGCCCGGTCGACCTCCTTCTGCGGGACGGCGGGCTGACCGAGGCCGCGGGCCGCCTGCGCGACGAAGGACAGCGCCACCACCGACGCCCGGGCAAGGTCGTCGCGCGCCTGGGCGTCGGAGATGTCGATGAGCTGGCCGAACCCCCAGTAGGGAGCCAGCATCGCCAGCGCGCTCTGCACGTCCACCCGGATGTCGCCGGAGTGCACCGGCAGCGGGAACGGTTCCGCCGGCGGCAGACCGGGCTCGAACGAGGAGTCGACGAGCAACCCCCACACGTGGCCGTAATCAACCTTGCCGACGAGATCCTCGATGTCGACGCCGCGATATCGTAGCGCGCTGCCTTCTCTGTCCGGCTCGGCGATCTCGGTCTCGAAAGCGATCACGCCCTCGAGGCCGGGCTTGAAGTCACTTGTCTTCTCAGCCATCGAAGTCCGGGGCTCCGCTTCCTGTCTCCTACGGCCGGTCGCGTTGGCAGCGCTGCGGGGTCCCGACAGGCCAAACGCCAGCCGATAACTGATGTGAGCTGGTTGTATCATCGTGCGCAATTGCCTGCCTGCATCCTGCCCTGTCATCGGAAGCGGTGCCATAGCCCGGCAGGACGCCACCTGCCGCCCCTACGGCGAGCGCGGTCGAACTTACCCAGCAGACCGGGCTTCGCCAGCCAGGACGGCCCCTCCCGGCGTGGCGCCGGTCACTCGCAGTCATCAAGATCACTCGTGTTCCGGCGTTCCGAGGATTCGCGGTCTAATGATCAATAGTCTAGGAGCCTGCGCTTGGATGGCCGTAGGAAGGTGACACGATCGGTCGTGTGTCCGCCTACCCGAACCACGCTCGGCTGCCGGTTCCCGATCCCGCAAGCCAACGGCGTCACTACAGCGCAGGCGGGTTGGACGAGTCCGACCTCGCCACCACCTGGATGGCCCAGTTCGCGCGCTGGTTCGCGGAGGCGTCCGCAGTAGCCGCCGAGCCGGGGTCTGCGCTGCCCGAGCCGAACGCGATGGTGTTCGCGACCGCGGACGCCCAAGGCCGGCCCAGCGCCCGGACCGTCCTGCTCAAAGGGTTCGACGAACGCGGCTTCACGCTTTTCACCAACCTCGGTTCCCGAAAGGGACGGGAGGCCGCCGCGAACCCTTATGGTTCGCTGGTTTTCCCCTGGTACGCCCTGGAGCGACAGATCATCGCCATCGGCAGGCTCGAAGGTGTGTCGCCCGTCGAGACCGCGGCGTATTTCCATTCCCGGCCGCGCGGCTCGCAGCTCGGGGCGTGGGTGAGCCGGCAGTCCGAGGTGATCGACTCCCGGGACCGTCTGGAACGGCGCCGGGCCGAACTGGACGCCTACTGGCCCGAACCGAAGCAGATCCCGGTGCCCGCGTTCTGGGGCGGGATAAGGCTCGTCCCGGAAACGGTCGAGTTCTGGCAGGGACGTCCCGACCGGCTTCACGACCGGCTCCGCTACCGCTGGACCAGTAATGACGAAGACAGTTGTACCGGCGAAGACAGTTGTACCGGCGAACATCGCCACCTGCACGCGGGCGGGCGCTGGGTCATCGAGCGCCTGTCACCGTGAGACACTATGCAGCGGGAAATTCTTTAGGGAAGTCCTTGAGGTAGACCGCCAAGAGCCGCTTCACGGCCAGGACGAATCGATAATCCGGACGGCCGAACGAATCGAATAGTCTACAGAAACACAATTTCCGGACACCTATTTACTTCTTTGATCACAACTCGTGACCCTGCGCGCGAGTACCCGAGATCCGTTGGTAGCATCCCTCGCACACGCTGCTGTGACAGCGGCCACAGGCCCGCTTCCGGCACGCCGAAGGCCTTGAGGGGGCAAACACAATGCGTTTAGGCAGGACGCGGCTGACTCTAGCCTGCGCAATCGGGTCAATGATGATCGGGCTAACCGCCCCGGCTGCATGGGCGACAAACGGCGGGGTAGAACCCCTCCAGGTGACGGACCAGCTGAAAGGGCAGGTGACGGACTCGGTCCAGCAGTCCGTGCCGGAGCAGCCGGACACCCCCACCAATCTTTCGCCGAACCTTCCCACCAACCTTCCACCGAACCTCCCCGCCAATCTTCCGCCGAACCTTCCCACCAACCTTCCGCCGGACGTCTCGCAGCTGTCGCCGGACGTGCTCCACAACCTACTCACTCTCGTCCCGGGTCTACCGGTCGACCTCACCGGCCTCATCGATCTGAGCAAGGTGGGCGACCTGGTGGCTCAGCCACTGTCGATCCTTCACACCTGTGGCCCGAAGGGCCCGCAGTGGAAGCTGAAGAACATCTCCGACAAGACCTACGGGTTCGGCTGGTTCGATACCAAGCGGAAGGGTGACACCGGCCAGATTCCGCCCGGTGGAGTCATCACCCTCGTCTCCTCCGCCGTGGACGCGATCCTGGCCACCCCGTTCGACCTGGTGACGGGTAATCTGCTCAAGGCGATTCCCGCCATCGGCGTGGCCGAGTGCCCCGGCACGCCTACACCCGCCACCGAGGCCACGGACACAGGCACCGCCACCGTACCGGTCTCCACACCGGCGGACGCTGTCGTCACGGACAAGGTCTACTACACAGGATGATGATTCTGGGTTCGATCGTGTGCCGTCGCCCCGCACCAGGGGCGGCGGCATACGCCGTATCGTCCACCGGTATGCCTGCTGGTGCCGCGCCTTCCGGCAGCACACCCGTATCCACGTCCGTGTCGGCCTCCTTGTCCAAGGCCACCTCCTTGTCCAAGGCCATACCGTCCATCCGACGCGCGAAGATTCCGTTACTCGTCCTCGCCGGGTTGATTGCCTTCACCGGATGTGGTGGGGGCACAGGGTCGGCGGCTCCCGCGCCGAAGGCGCCCGAGAGCACGTCCATCCCGGAACCGGTCCACAGCGAACTCGCTGCCGCGACATCGGTCAACCCGGACGGGATGTCCACCATCGTGACCGCGCTGGGCCCCAAGGTGGACATCTACAAATCGCCGATCGCCACAACCCCGTCCTCCCATCTGGGCAACCCGAACGAAGCCGGCGCCCCGCGGGTTTTCCTGGTGGTGACGAAACTGCCCGACTGGTGGCAGGTGCTGCTGCCGGTCCAGCCCGCCGGCAGCACCGGCTGGGTGAAGGCGGCCCAGGTGAAGGCCAGCCAGACCGGCTACCGTCTGGTAGTCGCCCGCAAGGATCACCGGTTGCGGGTCTATGACAAGCAGGCGGTCGTCCTCGACGAGCCGATCGCCGTCGGAACGGGCGACACCCCGACCCCCGGCGGCAAGTTCTACCTGACCGAACTGCTGCAGCCCCGTAATCCGGCCGGGGCGTACGGGCCCTATGCGTTCGGGCTCAGCGGCTTCTCGACCACCCTCGAATCGTTCGAGGGACGAGCGCCGGTGATCGGTATTCACGGCACCAACCAGCCCAACCTGCTCGGTCAGGATGTCAGCCACGGCTGCATCCGGGTGAGCAACGATGCCATAACCCGACTCGCGCGCCTGCTGCCGCTGGGCACGCCGGTGGAGATCGTCGTCTGACCCGCTGGGCCCGCCTCGGGTGGGCGCCCGTCAGTACCGCGGACGCCTGCCCGGGGAGGCGGACCGTGCCGGCGGTCCGTGATCCGGCAGACCCGAGATCACGGATTGCTTCCCGCCGGCCGGTACCGGACGTGCATCAGCCAATCAGCCCAACGTTTCAGGTCGACATGCCGGCAAGGGTGCGTTCGGCAAGCTGGAGATCGCGGACAAACCCCGCGTAGACCTCGTCCCGCGTGACCGGGTCGACCCGCAGCACCGCGCTCGGATGCAGCGTGGCGATCAGCTGGGCTTCCGACCCGGGCGGCCCGGGCAGTAACCGACCGCGCATCTTCGTCACCCGGAATGACGGTCCGAGCAGCGCCTGCCCCGCGGTCGCGCCGAGCAGGACGACGACCAGCGGCCTGATCCGGTTCAGCTCGGCCGCCAGCCATGGCCGGCAGGCAGTGATCTGCCGGGCGTCCGGTGTCTGGTGGATACGCCGTGGACCGTCACTCCTGCGGTACCTGAAGTGCTTGACCGCGTTCGTGACATACGCTTCAGCCCGGTCGATTCCGGCGTCCGCAAGCGCCCGGTCGAGCAGCTTGCCGGCGGGCCCGACGAATGGCCGACCACGCTGGTCCTCGATGTCACCCGGCTGTTCTCCGACGAGGACCAGGCGCGCATGCGGATTTCCCTCCCCGAAGACAGTCCGGGTGTCGGGCAGGTCCGCCAGGTCACAGCCCCGGCAGGATGCGGCTGCCGCGGCCAGCCCGGCGAGGTCGGCACCTGGCGGGACGAAAGGCGCCGCACCGCTGCCGCTACGGGTGCCGGTGCCGGTGCCGGCGGGAGAAGAGTCGGTCATCACGGTCGGATCCTCACATCCGCCTGGTCAGGCACGATTCATCGGATGGCACGCCCCGGCCACCCGGGCCGCTCACGGGTGGTGCACTGCCCAGCCAGTAGCACGGGACGGCACCGGTTAGCTGTGACAGTAATATTACTCCATGCAATCGGTGCATACTGGACTAATCGGGAACCCACCTAACGCTCCACCACAACCAGGGGGTAGAAGGTCATGGAGACGTCCCGGCCAGCGCGTCACTATCGCGTCCAGATGCTCGGCCTTACCCTTGCGGGCCTTCTGCTGGCGCTTGCCGCCAGCGCCTGTGGAGGGTCGCGGAAGCCTGCCGGTAGCACGGATCCGGAGCAGTCGGCGGCCCCGGTCGCGTCAGCAGCCGCCCGTACGAATCTGCATGCGGGAAACTACGTGCTGACCCAGGGTCCGGAAACCGCCGGCTTCAACGCGAACACGTCCCTGGACAACCGCGGGGCCCTGTCCGTCGCCGCGATGACCAGCTTCGCCTCGTGCATGGGGAGGCCGGGGACCGATCCGAGGATCGAGCCGCTGGACTCGGCCAAGGGGCCATACTTCTCCACGAGCGACAACCTGGTCTTCATGGGTTCGGTGGCGGCAGTCTATCCGGCCGACGTGATAACGCAGGCAGTCCGGATCACCGCCGAGCCGTCCTTCCCCTCCTGCGTCGGCAGCCTGCTCAAGCGCGGGTACACCGAAGCCGCCGACCTGCCCGACGGCAGCACGTTCACGGTCCTGTCGACGTCGGTACGCAAGCCCCCGGCCGGCGTCACCGCGCTGATCAGGGTGAAGGTGTCGATGACCCTCGACGGGCCGGCGGTGCCGATGACGTTCGACCTGATGTTCGTGTTCTCCGGCCAGGTCCAGAGCTCCTTCGTGGTCGGCCGGGTGTTCGACGAGCCCGACCAGGCTGTCGTGAACCGGGTCGCCAGGCAGATCGTCCGGAAGGTCGCCAACCAGTAGCCAGTAGGCCAACCAGTAGCCAGTAGAAGGTCGCCAATCAGTAACGGCCTGAGACCTGGGCCTGCCGGACCTGAACCGCCCCTGGCCCGCCGGCTGTCCGTCCGAGCCCGAGCGTCCTATTTGTCCCGGGCATCCATGGACGGACTACACGAAAGCTACTTTCAGCGATCGTGTGGCAACATGACGTGATCGCTGTGTATGAGGTGTTCTGTTAGTGGCCACCCCTGCGGGGACTTACGGCATGTTCCAGAAGTCGTCGTTCGACCACCGATCCGGTGCGGAACCCCGGGCGCGAAAAACATGATCGCGCCACCTTCGGCCCTCTAGACGGAGGAGGACTATTGGTACCGCAGGCTGCCGGATGGGATCAGGGTGTCCCGGACGCGTGGGCATCCGTCATCCAGAGCGTGCCGAAGATCGGGGCGTTCGCGTTCATCATGATTGCCGGTGGCCTGGCGGCCCGCGGCCTGGTCAGTGCCGTCAACCGTCTCCTGGTCCGAGCCGGTGCCGACAACCTGCTCGACCGGGGCGGGCTCACCCGCGTGCTCCGTCGTCCCGCACCCGACCTGCGCATCGGCCTCATGCGGATCACGTTCGCCATCGCGCTGCTGGTGCTCCTCCAGCTGGCACTCGGCGTGTTCGGCATCAACCCGGTGAGCAGCCTCGTCCACGACCTCGTCCTCCTGCTGGCGCAGGCCGTACTCGCGTGCGTCGTCCTTGCGGTCGGCGCAACCCTGGCGTCCGCCGCGCGTGCATGTGTCGGGAACGCCCTCAGCGGCCTGCCCTACGCCGGGACGGCGGCGACCGTCAGCGCCGCCATCATCATGATCGGTTTTGGCAAGGCCGCCCTGGACGAGATCGGCCTTGCCACATCCGTGACAACACCGATGCTCTACGCTCTGCTCGCGACCGTTACCGGAGTGACGATCGTGGGGGTGGGCGGCGGACTTATCCGTCCCATGCAACGACGTTGGGAGGAGATCCTGCAACGCGGGGGACAGGAGCTGACCACCGCCCGGTCAACGTGGCGCGGCAACCGGGCACGCTCCGCAGCCGAGGAGCCGGTGGTGGTCTCCGTGAGCGACCTAGTCTCGGCGAGCCGCACCAGTGGGCGGCCGGATACTGCGTCGGGTCCGCTCCCCCCGCACCAGGAGACGGACGAACCAGAGGGTCACACCGGACCCGCCCGACAACCATGACATGCCGCAACGTCTCAGCCGTGGGATGTCATGGCGTCCCAGCTGTGTATGGGACCGGATGGCATCACCGATCGCGGCACCGACAGTCACAGCGAGGGCGACACCTGTCCGGATCAGCCACAACGTACCCGGGCCCGTTCCACGAACTGACGCACGCGACGGGTGTGGGTAAGGCACTCTGGTACAACAGAGAGTCGCAACCAACGACGGCCACAGGGCCACTTGCGTAGAACGCGGGAAGTGGGGAGACATCTCGGTGGACACGCCATCAGACCTGGAGCGCTCCCGGCTGCTCCTCGTCTGGCTGCAGGCCCGTCGCGCCGTCGACCGCTGCCTGTCGGACCTTCTCGCAGCCGGACCAGCCGGCGAACGCCGCGTCCGCGAGCAGCTCGAACTGGTCGACAACCTGGAGAGCCGCGCGCAGGAGGCGTTTGTGCAGTACCGTGCCGCGGTCATGCAACCGCTGCCGGACCTTCAGAACCCGAACCTTGAGGGCATAGCGGGCATAGCGGACTGGACCGTTCCCCCGGATCCGGCGCAACGCCCGCGCCTGGGCGTGGTGCGAACAGGTCAGCACGGCGCGGGTCCCGCTCCGGGGCGGGGGTCGGCTCCGGGGCGGAACACGATCACGGACACGGTCCCGAACGCCACCGCCGGTCTCGGTCCAGCGCCCGGTTCCGGCGCAGACCCGGGTTCCCCGGCATCCGGATCAACCACCGGAGCACAACCTGCCGGGGATCCGCCCCACCCGGAGCTCCCCACAGGCACCTCGTCTCCCGCGGGGCCTCCTGTGGGCCGGCCTTCACCCACGGCCCCCTCGCCATCCACTTTCCCGAGCAGCTCCCTACCGTCCGCCTCCTTACCATCCGCGAGAGTCATTCCTCTCGCCGGTCGAGACGGCGAAACGGATATCACGCGCAGACCTCGCACCATACGAGGAAGTCAACGCCGGCACCGATGACGGGCTTCTGTCGCTAACAGGACAAAATCCGTGTGGTGCCGTCTTCCCGTGTGGCGCCTGCGGCGCCGTCCTCGCGCCGCCGGAGCCTGCTGGCCCGCTCCGTCGCGTTCACGTCCCTCCTGGCCTTATGCGCTGCAGGATGCGGGAGGGTGTACGAGTCCCATGTCCTGCCGACCACCTCGCCGACCACTGTCACGATCGCCCTGCCTACCGCGACAACCGGGCCGGACGCCTACGAACGATCAGGACGCACAACGCAGTTACGCCTGACCCTGCCAGCCGCCACGACCCCGCGGCCTTTTCCGCTCGTCGTCGCGCTGCACAGCCTGCGCAACACCAGCACGGAACCGCAGTCGCAGTGGGGCTTCGATGCGCTTGCGGTCAGGGCGGGGTTTGCCGTGGCCTACCCCGATGGTCTGAACGCCTCGTGGGACGCCGGCACCTGCTGCGGACAGTCCGCGGCCGAACACGTCGATGACGTCGGATGGCTACGGGCGCTCATCTCGCATCTGGAGCAGCACTACCCGATCGACCGACAGCGGGTGATCCTCACCGGTTTCTCCAACGGCGGGATGATCGCCTATCGCTATGCCTGCGAGCATGCCGCCGAGATCGCCGGGATTGCGGTGGTCGCGGCCAGCCTGCAGGTGGCCGACTGCGCACCGGCGAAACCGGTGACCGTGGTGGCCATCCACGGCCAGCTCGACGAACGCGTTCCCTATACCGGCGACGCCTGGTCCGAGGCTCTTGGAACGCCCCTGCAGTCGGTGCGGCGAAGCCTGTCGCCTTTCCGAGCCAGCGCCGGCTGCCCTGAACCGTCACCACCGCAGGACACTGTGATGACCAACAGTGATGGTGTTGCGATCGGGGACACCGCAGGCAGCCTGCCGGTTGGCCTCGACGGAGCCGAAGTCACGGATACGACCGGCCCCGGTGTGGATCAGGACACTTCTCGGGACGCCCCGCAGACCGCAGGTCCCACCAGCCGCACACGACGGACTCCGGCCGGCCGTGCGACTGGGACCCCTTCCACGTCGACCAGCAGCGACAAGGACACGGCGATCAAACGGGAGACGGCGTGTTCGTCCGGCGAGCGGATCGTGGAGTTCCTGCTTCCCGGCGTCGCCCACGGCTGGCCACCCGTCACCGGTCCGAAACGGTTCGACACCGCCGAGGTGATCTGGCGGCTGCTCGCGCCGATGCGCTCATCCACGCCCGGACCCGACCTGTAGCGACCCGGGAACCGCGGGATCATGCGGGGCTGAAGGACGCGCGCAAGCTCCCGATCAGCGCGGTCGCGGTGTCCGCCGACTCCGCCAACGACCGGGAGATCAGGACATAGACCACGTCCCCGGCCGGTAGCGTCCGCATCACATAGGTCACCCGCTGCCCTTCGCGCAGGTACGAGCCGACCCACTCCTGGACCTGCGCGCCGCTGGAGTCCGTCATCACCCGGGAGCCGTCCTTGGTCAGTCCTGGCTGACTGGCGAATTCCGAATTCTGGACGATGTTGAGCGCAGCCGCCTGGTCCGACGCGGCAACCCGGGCGACGCCGACCATCTGCAGGCCGCCGGACGTCGCGCTCCCCACCGGCTGCTCGACAAAGAAGAGCGCCGTGTTGTCCCGGCGTTGTTTCCAACCCGGCGGATGGGAGAACTTCGCCTTCTGCTGTGCGTCGGCGACAGCGACCCAGTCGGCTGGAACAGTCGCCGGGGCTGCTGTTGCGGCCGGCGGCCGGCCCGCGGACGCCCCGGGCCCGGCGGAGGCGCCGGCCGTACTGCCAGCCACGGTGGACGGCCGGGCTGTGGCGCCGGCTTTGTCACCACTCCCACTCGAACCGATCTTCTGCCACACGAACCCGGCCCCACCTCCGAGGGCAAAGGCGACACCGAGAATCACCACCGCGTAAAGCAGTCGACGCAGCAGCGGAGTGACTCCGGCGGCATCACGCGGACGGTTCTGGCGCGTTCCGGTGCCCTCCGCGGACCGGTCCGTCGACCGGGGGCTGCTTCGCTCGTCCCGGCGCCTGCCGTGATCGGAGTGGACCGCGCTGACCTGCTCGCCGGTGCTCTGGTCGGCAGCCGACGAGCTCGCCCTGTGGCCAGATCGCTGCGATCCAGCTCGACGGGCCGCGGGTGCCGACATGTCGGCACCCGCCTGCCTGGTCCTGGGCGGGGGAACACCGTCCGGGCGCTCGGCACGGTCGCCACCCTGCCTCAGTCGCAGGTCCGCGAGGGCCATCATGTCGTCCGTTGCCGGCCCGTCGACCGGCAACGGATCCCGTGGCAGCCCGGACAGCGGTGGCGCAGGTGGCCGCCGCCCGGTCGTCCCGCCCTGACCGCCCGCCCGGGACGGCGGGAAACCACCTACGGTCGTGGGGGGCGCGGCCGCCGCTGCCGCAGCGTCCCGCGCGGCGCCTGCCTCCCCACCACCGGGATAACCCGCTTCGAAGTCCACCGGCGGCTGGTATGCACCAGGGCCGGAAGGAGCCGCCGGATAGCCGGCGCCATCCGGCGGGTAGGGCGCACCGGGTTGATAATGGCCCCCCTGCCGGAGGTTGGACGCAGCGGGCTGATGGCCACCAAAACCGCCCGGCCGTGCCTGCGGGCGGGGTACGGGCGGGCGGTAAGGCTCCTCCCGGTAAGGCTCCTCGGCGCGCAAACCCGGATCGACCGGTGGCAGCCCAGCCTGCCTGGCCCCTGACGCGAGACGGGTCTGCTCACTGTAGAAGTCGGGGGTGGAAACGCCGGCCGGCGAAGCGTACCCGCCGGATGCAGGCTCACCGCGGTAACCCGCCCCGGCCCCGTAACCGGGGCCCAACTCGTCCCGGCCGTATCCGGCCTGTGGCGGTGCGCCCTGTGTCTGATGAGAACCAGGTGCCCGCGGGTCCGGGTACGAACCGGGTCCTGGACCCGGACCCGGACCCGGCGGGGGATACCCGTTGGACGGCTGATATCCCCCGGACACCGGATAAGGACCCACAGATGTCTGATAGGAAGCGGAATCCTGGTGGAAGTCAGGATTCCGATAGGAGTCAGAGCCCTGATACGGACGGGCGTCATGGCGGCGATCAGCATCCTGGTTCTGATAGGAAGCCGAAGGGTAGCCGCCGCGGCCTGTGGAAGCCGGTCTTGCGTCGGGATAGGCCGCCGACTCCGGCGCACCGTCCCCGACTCCGGGTCGACGCGGATTCGCCGCGTCAGAGCGTCGCACACCGTCGGCCACCGACTGACCTCCTTACGATCCGCGCCCAAGCTATATGTCCCCCATCGGTGTACCACGGCGTTGCGCTGGCGTTGCGCGCGCCCAGTTGACAAGCGCCGGATCGTGAGATCCTTATCTTGGTCGTCCTAGGACTTCGGGATCCGACACACACGCTCGAGCAGGAGCCCGCTGACGAGGAGCACCAACGCCGCCGAGACCCCGAGAGCGGCGGTGACCGCGTCGGCGCCGGCTGTACCGAACTCGCCCAGGCGCGGCAGCACGTAGCCGAGCACGGCCGCCCACGCCCCCACGAGCGCGGCGCCGGCCAGACTGCTCGCCTTCGCCAGCGCCGCCAGCCGGGCAACGGTCAACGGCAGGATCGGCCTCGTGCCCGGACGCCCCTGCAACCGGCGTCGGGTGATGGAGGCGGTCTGTGCCTCCACCAGCCCGACAATGAACAGCGACAGCGGCGCCGTCCGTGGGAATCGCGGCAGGTCCCGATAAGTGAAGGTCAGGAACACGTACGCCAGCACGCCGACCACCACGGCTGCCGCCACCAGCTCCCGCACCCGCGTCGGCTTCACCCGCACAGGCTCCACGGCGTCCGGCGGACCCCGGACACGTCCAGACCTGCCAGCAGGTCCTCGACCCGGCCATGCCCGGGCAGCACCGCGTCCGGGTCGACGTCCAGCCACGGCACACAGACGAACGCACGCATGTGAGCGCGTGGATGCGGGATCAGGATGTCCGGATCGTCGCTGGCCAGGTCACCGCACGCGATCACGTCAACATCCAGGGTACGGGGGCCCCAGCGGACGCTCCGCACCCGGGATGCGGCGTCCTCGGCCGACCGCGCCGCGGCGAGCAGGTCCCGCGGTGACGCTGCCGGGACCAGCACCACCGCGTTGAGATAATCGTCCTGGTCGGGCCCGCCGACAGGTGCGGTCTCGTACACCGACGACACCACCACGGCCCCCAGCAGGCGCGTGGCGGCGCGAAGCCTGGCAAGACGGTCACCGAGGTTCGAACCCAGCGCCAACACCGCCGATGGCTGCCGTCCCGGCGCCTGCTGCCCCGGCGACAGGCCCTCTGGCGACCGGTGCCCTGGCAACGGACGCCCTGGCAGCTGCTGCTCTGGTGGCTGCTGCTCTGATGGCTGGTGCTCTGGCGACCGGTGCTCTGGCGACTGGTGCTCTGGTGACCGGTGCGCGGCCGTCTCCTGGGACCGCCGTGGATCCGTGACCTCGCTCATGCCGGCCGGTCTCGGGTGACGGTGACCGCGACGTCGGTGAACGGCAGCGGGATCGGCGCGGCGGGCTTGTGTACGGTCACCTCCGTCCGTAGGACCCGGCCGTCGGCCAGGCATGCCTCAGCCAGCCGGTGCGCGAGTGTCTCGATCAGATCGACGGGTTCGCCGGCGACGATCCCGGCCAGCGCCTGTGCCAACGTCCCGTAGTCGACGGTGGCGGCGACGTCGTCGCTTGCGGCAGCCGGCCGGGTGTCCAGCCACAGCACGGCGTCCACCACGAACTCCTGACCGAGCTCACGTTCGGCCAGTAGCACGCCGTGACGACCACGGACCCGCAGCCCGGTCACAGCGATCCGATCGGCCGTGGTGGGAGGGGACGCCACAGGTGGCGCGGCGGGGGACGCGGCCGGTGAACCGCCGGCCGGTGACGCACCGGTCATACGGCACCCGCAGGCGGGAGCCGGAGTGCACCGCAAGCCGGCCCGGCGGAATCCGGCCCGGCGGAATCCGGCCCGGCGGAATCCGGCCCGACGGAATCCGGCCCGACGGACGCCCCGCGCGCCGGCGCAGGTCCGCTCCCCGCCGGCCGCGTCCGCTGCTCACGGGCGTCCCGCCATGCCTGGGCAACCCGCACGGCGTCAGCCGCGGCCCGCACCGCGTGCACCCGGACCGCCCACACCCCTTCGGCCGCCAGCAGCGCGGTCGTCGCCTGGGTCGCGTCGTCACGGTCACCGGCCGGCCGGGGCCGCCCGTCGGCGTCCGCGAGCAGGCTCCCCAGGAAGGACTTGCGTGACGTGCCGACCAGCAGGGGATAACCCAACGCAGCGATGGCGTCCATGTGGGCTAACAACGTCCAGTTGTGCCTGCTCTTCTTCGCGAAACCGATCCCCGGATCGACAATCACCCGTTCGGGCGCGATCCCGGCGGCGAACACCACATCGAGGCGCTCACGGAGTTCGGCGACAACCTCGGACACGACATCACCGTAGACCGCACGGGCGGACATGTTCGCGCTCACACCTCTGGCATGCATGAGAACGTAGGGAACCGCCCACTCGGCGGCGATCGCCAACAGGTCGCGGTCAGCAGCACCCGACACGTCATTGATGATTGCCGCGCCCGCGGTCAACGCGGCCTCGGCGACCGTCGAGCGGGTCGTGTCGACGCTCACCGCAACACCTGCCGCGGCCAGCTCCGTCACCACCGGCAGCACACGGCGCAGCTCCTCGGCCCGATCGACCCTACCCGCGCCAGGTCGAGTCGACTCGCCCCCGACGTCGACGATGTCGGCGCCGTCGGCAACCATCGCGAGACCGGCCCGGACCGCGTCGACCGCGGTCGCATAGGTGCCCCCGTCGGAGAACGAGTCCGGAGTCGCGTTGATCACACCCATCACACGGGCGCGCCCCACCGGCTCAAGGAGACTACGGCTGACCTGCACGGACGTCATGCGTCCTCACGCTAACCCCGGCGGAGCCAGCGTGAGGGCCAGCCACCAGCCGAGGGCACCCGGTCGGCATCGTCGACGCCGCTGTCATTCACGTCGCCACGGCTGGTGTCACGGCCGTTGAAGGCTGGCGCACCGCCGTTCATGTGGTGGTGTGCCGGGAACACCGGCGGCATGCAGCCGGCGGTAGGAGTAGCGGTAGACCGGGCGGAACCCGAGCGCGGCGTACAGCCGGCGGGCCGCTGTACTCGTCTGCTCGACCTGGAGATAGGCGCGGGACGCGCCCGCGTCGACAGCCCAGGCCGCCAGCCTGGCGAGGACCGTGCGGGCAGCTCCCCGGCCGCGCGCGGCCGGCACGGTCGCCATGCTGTAGACCCCCAACCAGTCGCCGTCCACAGTCCCGCGGCCGACAGCCATCGGCACACCGTCCACCATGCACAGGACATATGCCGCGGGCATGGTCAGGTTTGCCAGTACTCCAAGCGTGCCGGTGCGCTGTCCAGCGAAAGTCGCCAGCACCTGTCCGGCAACGTCCAGCCAGGTGTCGCCGACGGTGTCGAGAAGGATCGTCCGGTGGCCGTTGACTGCGGCGGTCCGGGAGCTGCCAGGTCTGGCAGGCACGTTCCCGGTGGCTCCCACGACCAGCCGTTCGCCTATCTCCCCGAGATCGGCGATGCAGACGTCGGTCGGTCCGGTGTCGTCGAAACCGGCCGCGTCCAGCACCTCGTGGATAGCCGAGGGCATGGACACGGGCGTGATCTGGACTGTCGGCGGCAGACCGGCAGTAGCATAGAACTGACCGACAGTGTCCAGGGCGTCGGCGATGTCGCCGACGTCGCCGCGGGCCCACACGGAGTTGCCGCGCCGGGATGAGCCGGCCGACTCCCGCAGCACCCAGCCGCCCACCCGCTGCTCGCGCAGCGGCGGCCACGCGCGATGCGCCACGTCTTCGAGCTCACGGCTGAGGTCGCCATCCACCGGTTCACCCACCGTAGGCGCTACCAGCGCATCCTGGACGGAATTGCCGACCGGTTCAGTAACCATGCCGCGACCGCCATCTGCCGCCCGGGAACAAACCCGCACTGACCACCCGTCCGAGGCTACCGGGCGGGGCGCTCCAACGGACTCGATTCCGGCCTCCGCAGACCTTCTCCGGCCGGCTTCGCCGATCCGGTACGCAGCCCTGCCACAGCAACAAACACGGTCATGCCTTCTTTGCCCTGGTCAACTCCGGCCGGTCGGCTCCGGCACACCATCGCCACCTTATCGCGCGCCAGGGCAACCGACGCAATCCGCAGTAAACCGGCCACTGATACGACCGGCCTCGTGACCGGCAACGTCAAACCCATCATCACGTGACTACCACAACTTGACGAACCGCTCGTACCGCCTGGTTCAGCGCCTGCGTCGGCGGGTTGCGCCGGTACCGTTGATTGAATCCATGACGTCGGCTGCACCATGCGCAGCCGGGACGGATGCACAGCGCCGGGAGATTGATACGCTCGGGAACACCCTCAGCCGGCGGAGCCGGCTATTCAACACATTAGCGCGTCGACGCGGCGGCCCGACGGGCCGGCCACAGGACGCAAACTTTGTTACCTTGCCGTAACGGACGCTCAACCCGACGGGAACACCGAGGTTCTACGTTTCTCACAGTAAGATTGGACGTATCGCTGCCCGACAAAGGAGCCGGGCTCCTTCTCGAGGGGCATGGAGTCGGAAATGTTGGTGAACCCACCACGCGATGCCGTTTCGGCAGGTACATCAGGTGAGGCGATCCCGCCGCACAGCGTGCTGACTGAGTGGAAATCGCTTCACGACCGAGAGTCGTTGGAGGTCTACTCATGAGCAGACTGGTCACACTCGTCGCAGCTGTCGACGCTCAGCCGACGCTGGAACAGACGGACTCAATGCTGATCGAACTCGGTCAGATGCCTCGTAACGCCGTCGTCCTGGGACTGATCGACGCCTTGCTCGAGTACCGGACGCTGCTGTTGAGCCTCACCACCTGATGTCCGCGCTCCTGCCGGCCGCTCCGGTTCCCGAACCGGCGGCCCGAGCCTGGGCGCGAAAAACCATGATTGCGCGCTCCTCAGTCCAGCCAGTCAGGTGGTCTCCTAATACTTGGCGGTGAGACCACCTGACTGGTCGGAACATTCACAACAGGAAGATCCCGGGCAGTCGCGCCCGGTGGCCGAGCACAAGTACAACACGGTCACCGTACGCGCCGCGCCACGCAGATCCCCAGACACGTGCACACAGCGATGTCACGGAGATCCCAGGGCGCACAGCGGTGTTTTCACCGCCGGGATACTTCCGCATTACTACCGGCCGAAGGGCTGTCCCTGTCCCTGCTGCTGGCCGATCTGCTGGCCGAAGCCCTGGCCACCGCGCTGCCCGAGGGAAGCACCCGCACCAACGAGCTCCTGCAGGCGGGTCTCCACGTAGCGCTCGCTGTGGTGGGTCTTGTCCGCGATCCGCTGAACGAGGTCGTTGACGTCGCGAGCGGCGTCGAGGTCCGCGGTGCCGACCTGGCCGAATTCGTCGAGCAGACGGTACCGAATCTGCTGCCAGTTCTGCCGCAGCTGCTGCTCGATCTGCTCCTGCTGCTGCTGCTGTGCCATCGCATTTTTCCTCTCGTCGTATACCGACCGAACGAGAAGTGACACTACCGCACTGGATGCTCGACCGGTCAACCCCAACGGCCAACTTCGCAGATTGTAATTCTGCAGGTTTCTCATGGGGTGAAATGGAGGCATGCCGGCAAAAGAAGAAAAATAGTCGAGGAAAAAGACTCGAGCCACTCGCCGCGGCAACGGGGACACTCTCCGCCAAAAAACGAACAAATATCGGACGGTAGCTCACCCGTACGATCACCCAGCGCCGAATACCTGACACGCTGGGCAGCCACGCGGCACCGGTACCAGTCGCTCCCGGAGTGCACGCCGAGCGCTGACCGTACCGTAAGAAGCCATCCGACCGAGGTGTCCGCCTGCCGTTTCGAACGGCTTTTGAAAGCGGGTTACAACGGATACCGGACGGTCCGCTGAACGCTCCTCGAAACTCCCCCTCGCCTGGCCCGCCATTATTGCCGGAAAATGGTCCGGAAAACGGAAATCCGCGCATGCGCCGGACCCGGAACAGCACGTCCATGTCGCTTCTTCGCACCATCGGAGCTGGCCGGGCGCAGCCAGTCGTTCTGTCCTGATCCCGGCCGACGGTCTCCTGACCACGTCTCCTGACCATCTCCGGCCCCGTGGCGACCGGTACCGCTGGCTTGGTACGGTGGAGATCGGCGGGCGATCATGCCCCGCGACCACCAGGATGTTGGAGGAGGGGCCGGGCGTGCTGGCGCCGCTGACCGACGCCGATTCCCGCAACGTCGGGCAGTACCGGCTTCAGGGACGGCTCGGAACTGGTGGAATGGGCGCCGTCTACCTCGGCTTCGGCACGGACGGCCACCCCGCGGCGGTAAAGGTCGTCCGGCCTGAACTTGCCGCCGACCCGGAGTTCCGGGAGCGATTCCGCCGGGAGGTCTCGGCCGCGCGCCGCGTCCACGGGACATTTGTGGCGGAGGTCCGCGACGCCGACGTCGACGCGCCACTGCCGTGGATGGCCACCGACTACGTCGAGGGAGTCAGCCTTGGCACTGCTGTGGCCGACCGCGGCCATCTCAGCGAATCCATGCTCGTCGATCTCGCTACCGGCCTCGCCGACGCCCTCGTCGCCGTACACGCCGCCGGTCTGGTGCATCGCGACCTCAAGCCGTCCAACATCCTGCTCGCCTGGGACGGCCCGAAGGTCATCGACTTCGGTATCGCCCGGGACCTCGACGGCTCGGATCACACGCGGACGGGCCACCTCATCGGAACGGTCGCCTGGATGGCGCCGGAACAATTACTCGGTGAGCGGGCGGGCCCCGCGGCCGACATCTTCTCGTGGGCCATGTGCGTCGTGTTCGCCGCGACCGGCCGCCACCCGTTCCCGGCCGGCACACCGACCGCATCGGCATTCCGCAGCCTGAACGAGAGCCCCGATCTCGCCGGTGTGACCGAAGCCCTCGTCCCCCTGCTGCTACGAGCGCTCGACAAGAACCCGGCGCACCGGCCGAGCGCGGTCGACCTCGTCTCCACCATCGTCGGACAGCAGGTGACCAGCGTCACCGACGCCGACGAGGCCACCCGCAGGCTGCTCGGCGCGGGCTGGGTGGCGCCCACACCACCGCCCAGCCCGGTGCCCATACCGACCGCCGCACCGAGAGCATCCTGGCCCTCCACTCCCCCGTTACCGACATCGATATCACCGACGGGGAATGGTCCGTTCAACCGCCGGCCCGGTGGGCGTCGCGGGCGACTGGTACTCGCCGGCACCTGCGCCGTGATCCTGCTCGTGACAGGCGCCGGACTGGCGCTGGCGCTCAGCCGCGAGACCGGCAGCACCGGCAGCACCGGCAGCACCGGCAACGACGCCATATCCGTACGCGCGACGGTCCCGACGGCCAGCGGTTCCAGGGCCGGGGCCACGGCTTCGACGGACGCGCCAGCGCCGACCCGGCCCACGACGCCGCCTGCGGGCCCGTCCGCGCCGGGGACACCGTCGGGAGCCGGCACCACGCCGACCGCAGCCGGCAGGCCGACGGAAACCGGCAGGCCGCTGGGTGCGGGCGTCCCGGTGACGGTCTACGCCGACACCTCCGGCGCCACGGTGCCCACCTGGCGCGGCCCAACCACCAACCCGGTCTTCGGCCGGCTGGGCGCTGTCGCGGACGGAGCCACGGTCACCCTTTACTGCGCGGTGTACGGCCAGTCCGTCACCGCACGCAACACCACGTCCCGCTTGTGGGACTACACCAGCTCTGGATGGATCAACGACACCTATACCCACACCGGCACCCTCAACGCCGTCGTTCCCGCCTGCGTGGGCAATATCGGCGATCCGCGGCTAGGAACGGGAGAGCCGCGGACGGACACCGGCCCGTTCGTCGTGGCCGCCGGCAACGACGGGCTGGCGGTTCGGTCGTCGGCCGGGGCGGACGCCTCGGTGATCGCGACCCTGCGGCACGGCGACCTGGTCCGCACCGTCTGCTGGGTCCACTCGACGTACGTCCCGCCCCCACCCGGCCTGTCCACCGGCAGCGACAACTGGAACCGCCTGTCGACCGACGGCTGGATCCCCGACACGAACGTCTACAGCGCGACCACGGCATCGGCAGCCCCCGCCTGCTGACGCCGGACCCGTACCGTACGGGCTACCTCACCGCATCACGGACCACCCAACCAGCATCCCCATGCAGCCGAGCAGCCCTCGCCTCAGCCGACACCGACTTCACCCGGTTCCGCGAACTGGCGTGGAGCAACCCGTTGTGACAGACCGGCGTACACCAGCAGATTCGAGCCGGTCTGGCCGACAAACACAATCGCGACACTTCCCAGGAACATCCACCAGCGTTTTTCCGATAACATGACGACATCGGCCGCCGGATCCATCGACACAACCTCAAAGGACCCAAACCCGAAGGCCCGACCGCGAAGGACTCGTATCCGGTGCAGGGCGGGATCCCTGAGAAGACGGCGATCCCTGCGAAGGACGATGATTTCCGAGAAGACGCTGAACTCTGACGAATGTCAGGGTTCAGCGATCCGCCAAAATCCCGTGGACAATCAGATCCCTGATACACCCGTCAGGGACGGGGGTATTCTCAGGAATAGGGCATCCAGCGGACGGTCTCGTCCCGGTAACGCAGGCTCGCAAGGCGGACGGCGAACTGCGCGGCCACCCGCGGGTTGCTCGCGAGGACCGGTACCACGCTCGTCACCAGCTTCAGTTCCCGCACCGCCCGCAGTACCTCGAAGCCCGGCCAGCGCATGACGTCGAAACCGTACGCGGAGGCAAGTGCCACGTGCTGCTCCAGCGGGTAGCCGAACCGCAGCCGTCCGACAGCCAACGGGATCAGATCCCATTCGGTCGGCCCGTGGCAGATGGCGTCAAAATCGCATATCAGCACCTCGCCGTCACGAGCTTTGACGAGGTTTCCCAGATGGGCGTCGCCATGGACGATCCCGGCCGGCAAAGCGTACGCCACGCTCTCGAGCGCGGCCTCGCACCGGCTGGCCAGTCGCCTCAGAAACGCAAGGTCGGCAGCATGCAGCCCCTCGGCGTCGGCAAGACGTCGACGGACGTCGGCGAGCGGGTCGAAACGGGGTAAGGGAACGTCCGGAAGCGGCAGTGCGTGGAGCTGGCGCAAGGCAACGGCCAGGTCGCGCGCTGTCGGAGAGACATCTGTTCGCGGCGCCCCGCCTGCCGTGGCCCCACGCACCGTCGCTGCCCGGCCCCCCACCCCACGCCCGGCCGACCCACGAGCCCTGGTACGCAGCTGCTCGTCCCCGCCCGCGGGTGGGAAGGGGATCCCGACGACCGATCTCGACGGCTCCCCCGATCTCACCGACCTCCCGGAGCCGGCGTCGATCCACAGAGTGGCCACGGTGTCGGCAATTCGCAAAGGTGCTGGCAGGCCTGGCGCGAGGCGCACGGCCGGTACGTCGTGGCAGGCAAGCCAGCGAGCGACCTGGACGACCTTGTCCGCCCGGTGTGCCATCGCCTGCGATCCGGATATCCGGACGATCACCCCGGCCCGAGGCAGCCGGAACACCGCATTTGCCGCAATCTTGATAAGTTCCGCGTCCCGGCCGTCCAGCCCGACCGCCGCGCAGATCTCCTGGAGAACTTTCCAGGCCCTTGTGACGGTGAAACGCCCGCCACCGGCAACCGGCACATCCGCCGGCATGCCCACGCCATCCAAGTGATTCACGTGATATGCACCGTCCGTTGTCGTGCTACGGAGGTCTCGCGGGGTCAGCGCCGTCCACGATTCACCACTCGATCTCCACGGCAGCCTCCCGCGAACCGGCGACAGATGATGCTCCTGTGGACATTGCTGCGGCAGCCTTTGTTCCGACACCAGCCTCGTCCGAACCGGCCAGCTGCCGCCCGCCCTCCCGCTGCCATCCCCGGACGTATGCGGCGAGCTCCCGGACGTCCCGGACCTCGCCGTGCGTCCGGGTTATCGCAAGTAGCTGGTCGGCCCGGTTCGACGCCGACGCCACCGTACGCCCCCAGGAAATCGAAATCGCCTCGGTGGCCAGCGCACACACCCGGTCGAGTTCGAGGCGACCCTGGCGGGCCAGCGCCAGTGCAAGATCAAGGCGAATCACCGACCGGAAACCGGGAGCGTTCATCGCATCGAGCTGCGGCATGGCGAGCTGTGCGTGTTCCTCAGCGGCCCGGGATCGTCCGAGCAGGCACAACGCCGTGGTCGCATTGTAGGCGACCTCGACCGGGTGAAAAGTGTCGAAACCCGGCCCGGGAGATCCCCATTGTTCCACGGGAATCATGTCAGCGAGATCGTAGGCGAGGTCGAGCGCCCGCGCCGCACCCCGGACGTCACCGAGCGCAGCCAGCGCGCGGGCCTCCTGGCAGACCAGCCGGGCCCGCACCGGACCCGCACTGACATACCGCAGCCCGTCACGGGCGAGCTGCAGGGCCACATCCGGGCGACCACCGTAGAACTCGGCGACCGCCCCGATCTCGCGGGCAGACCCTTGCAACGGACCGTCACCGGCCCACTCCCCGGCGGCAAAACCGGTAGCGGCCAGGGCCCGCGCCGCATCGGGATCGCCCAGTTTGAAGGCGGCATCGGCATGCAGGACAGTGGCTCGACCAGCAACAATGCGCAGCCGGCGAGCGTCGGAGGCGGTCAGGGGGCGCTGGGCGAGCTGGTCCAGACAGCGCCGCAGCCGGACCGTCTGGGCAACCACGTGGGCGGGCGGGGTGTGCTCGTGGGTAGCGAGCAGTCCGGCCAGCTGCTGTTCGGCGTGGGCGACCACGGCCTGTGCGCTCGTCGTACCGCGGCCATCGACTGGGTCCATGGACTGCCCGTCGGGTAGGAGCGCGCCCACCATGGCGGCACCGGCATAAAGGTGGAACTGCCTGCGGTCGGACGTCGGTGAGCTCACGGCTGCCACGGACCCAAGCGGAGGAGGGTACCCGACCGTGGGAAGCTGCCCGGCCACGGGAAGATGTCCGGCCGCAGCCTGGTACCCGGCCGCACGGGAGTCTTCGGAGAACTCGACATCCACCCGGTCTGCTGGGATCGCATGGCCTGCCGAGGCCGGCACGGCACAGGAATCCAGACGATCGTCCAGGGGGGTGCGGGCGGCTGGAATCGCGGCGATCGGCATAACAGACAGGGCATGCGGGACATGCGGGACGGGTTGTTCCGCGTGCACAGCCGCCGACCATGCACCGGCCGGACCGGCCGGCGGGCCGTAAGCGGCAGGATCATGTTCCTTCCGCGCCCGGGGTTCCTGCTGGACCGGCTCCGCCGACCCGACAGGACCGACAGGACCGAGATCCAAGGCCGCCGGGAGCTCCCGAATCACCGGCGGGAACAGCTCGCCAGTATCAATCATGACTACGTACTCCCTGGCGTCCTGTCGGTAAGGCGACTCGTTCGCACAGCCGAGCGAACCCTCTTGGTAGCGATACTGTAACTCAAGGTAACACAAAAAAGTGCCGGGAACGGCGCGACCCGACAGAGAAGCGGGAGAGAACACGCACAGACCACGACACATGCGGTCGCCTTCCGAACCAACCAGACGTGACGCACAGTCACCTGCCCCAGATGTCCGGTACAGGACAATCCAGGCGCGTTGCGTTACTCCAGATCTACGGGTTACCCGGCTGCCCTTCCCGGCAGGTCGCGGATCCGCCGGCAACCAGGGCGTGGGCCTGCCCGCGCAGACCCGACAGCCAGACCGCGGCATCACGGAAGGCATCGTCGGATGTGCTCGGCCGCACCACCCCGGCCCGCCCGTCCGCCCTCGGGTAACTGCCCAGGAAGCGGACCTCGGCGCAGAGGCGATGCAGAGCCGACAGCGCCTCCCCGACCCGCGCCTCAGTTACGTGCCCCTCACAGTCGACCGAAAAGGAGTACCGGCCTAAGCCCGCGCCGGTCGGCCGGGACTCCAGCCGGGTCAGGTTGACACCCCGGACCGCGAACTCGGTCAGCATCTCCAGCAGCGCGCCGGGATGATCGTCCCGCTCGAAGAGCACCACCGTGGTGCGATCGGAACCCGTGGGCGGCGGCGGCGGCCCCGGGCGGGTGACCAGCACGAAACGGGTCTGCGCCCCGTCGACGTCCTGAACCTCGTCGGCCAGCACCGACAGGCCGTAGCGGGGGGCGGCGAAGGCGCCGGCAAGCGCGGCGTCGACCTCCCCGGCCTGGACACGGCGGGCTGCCTCGGAGTTGCTGAACGACGGTTCCCAGCGCGCGTCGGGCAGGTTCTTGGCAAGCCACCGGCGGCACTGCGGCTGGGCATGCGGATGGCTGGAAACCGTGCGGACCGCGTCGATCCCGGTGTCGGGCCGGGCGAGGAGGGCGAACCGGATCAGGAGCACAACCTCGGCGGTGACCTGTAGAAGGTCACCGGCGGCCAGTTCGTCCAGAGTGGTCGACACCGAGCCCTCGACCGAGTTCTCGAACGGGACGAGAGCCCCGTCGGCGTCACCCTGGCGGACCGCGTCCAAAGCAGCCGCCACGTTCGGTAGCGGGTCGAGCTCAGCCCCGTCGGCGATCGGAAGAGTCAGCAGCGCCGCCTCGGAGAACGTGCCGGGCGGCCCCAGATAGACCAGACGGGTCGTTGATGTCATGCCGACGGCCTTCCGGGTGTCATGCCGACAACCTTCCGCTCGGGTGGGGTGTGACCGCCGGGGCAGGCGCAGTCACCGTGAAGGAGCTGCTCACAGATGCCGCAACATCACGACGGCCTCGGCCGTACCCGGAGAGAGAGCTCAGGCCCATCCCGACCGGATCTACCATCGGTACCGGGTCCACTACCGGGTCCACGCGTCTCACCTCGACGATCCTACGGGCCGGTGACGGATCGCATTGGCGGACCCGGCCCCAGACAGCCGTCCCACCGCCTGACTGCGACTGATCCCACAGTGACGGCGTGGGTGGGCCATCGGCATTGGTGGCCACCGGCATGAGCGGGCGGACAGGCCCCATAAGATCGGCGGTATGGACACGGAGGATGTGCGGCTCCTGCTGGACGCCGTGGCCTCCGGCACGGTCAGGCCGGACGACGCCTTGGCCCGCCTGGCCGCGGGCCCCCTCGGCGACGGCGGCGGCTGGACCGACCTCGGATACGCCCGCGTCGACACCCATCGTGGGCTTCGCACCGGAGATCCGGAAGTCGTCTACGCCGCCGGCAAGACCCCGGTGCAGACGGTCGGTATCGTCACCGAGCTACGGCGGACCTCCGGCCCCACCCGCCCGACACTGGTCACGCGCGCGGATGCCGCCACCGTCACGGCGCTGCGGGCCGGCTGGCCGGGCGAGGTCACGACGTCCGCGGAAGCACCGGCGGGGGCATCCGGTGAGGCCTCTGCCGCGTCTCCCACGGTCACCGGCCATACCGCTGCTGCCGGCCATACCGCTGCCGCTGCCCACGCCACCCCCGCCGGTCATACCGCTGCCGCTGCCACCGGCCATGCCACTGGCGTCGGCCATGCCGTCTCCGCCGATCATGCGGCCGGTATGCCACAAGGTGCGTCCACGGTTGTCATCGGCCCACTGCCCCCGGCCCGCGGCCGGGTCGTCGTCGTCTGCGCCGGGACATCGGACGCTCCGATCGCTGCGGAGGCCGCGCTGACCGCCCGCGCGTCCGGGGCAGACGTTGAGACAATCATGGACGTGGGGGTCGCCGGTCTGCACCGCGTCCTCGCCGTCCGCGACCGGCTGGCCGGGGCCGACTGCCTGGTCGTCGTCGCCGGTATGGAAGGAGCCCTGCCAAGCGTGATCGGCGGGCTTGTCAGCACACCGGTCGTGGCCGTTCCGACCAGCGTCGGTTACGGCGCGTCCTTCGGCGGGCTCACCGCGTTGCTCGGGATGCTCACTTCATGTGCTCCCGGCGTCGTGGTGTGCAACATAGACAACGGTTTCGGCGCGGGAATCTTCGCGGCCCGTGTCGCCCGTCGTTCGACGGCGGAAATCAGAGCCGACGCCCGCCAGCCATAGGTGGAAACCGCCATCCTCGCCGCCGATCCACGGGTCGACGGGTCGACGGGTGGTCTCACTCGACTCCCACGGCGGCCCGGTGGCCGCGGCACCGGACGGGCATGCAACGTTTTCCTTGGCCCCTTTTACCGGCGTACACGTTTTACCGACATAAATACGGCTCACAACACGAGCCGGAAAGAATGGAAAATCCTTGGCCGCTGTGACCGCATCGATCACAAATCGATCATGAGAGTGCAACTTCAGTCCGGAGCACCGGTCGGACAGTCACACAATCTGTTTCTATCAGGAAATCGAGTACGAAAGTGGCTGCCAGCACGACCACCCGGCCCCTCGGGTGCGCAATGCGACGATATTCGATCACGGATCCCTGGCCGACCTCGGAACGGATCCGCGTTGCTTGGCCGACGTTGACCGACGCTTCGAGCAGCGCCCTAGAAAATCACCGCTCTGAGTAATAATAGTTTTCCTTGCCGTCCTGGGGGAAACCCGGACGCATGGCCACGCCACCATGCGAACCAGCTGTCACCCCGAGCTACCGCCAGCGCGCCACCGGCCGTCCCAGGCAGGGTCCGGCAGCGGTACTGTTCGACAGGGACGGCACATTGTGCATCGACATCCCACACAACACCGAGGTGAACCGGGTCCTGTCGGTCCCGACGGCGGCGGCCGTGCTCGCCCGGCTGGCGGCCAGGGAACTGGTCGCCACCTCGTCACGGGAGACCTCTTAGCCATGACCGCCCGTAACGGTCGCCGTCACCGCGCATCCCGTTACCGCACGCCGGGTGGCCGCGCCCGCTCCAACCATGTCCTCGGTGACCGTGTCCCGGCCGGGACGGTCGTCGCGCTGCGCGCGCTCGGCCTCGGCGACCTGCTGACCAGCCTGCCCGCCCTGCGCGGCCTGCGCCGTGCCCGGCCGGACGCGCAGATCCTGCTGGCCACACCGCGCTGGCTGGAACCGGTGGCGTTGCTGTCCGGGACGGTCGACGGTGTTGTTGACACGCCACAGCTGGGTCCGGTAGCCGTCCACCGGCCGGCGCTGGCGGTGAACCTGCACGGGCGGGGACCGGCGTCGACGATGGTGCTGCGCGCGACGGCACCGGACGACCTGTGGGCCTTCGACCTGCCGGGCGAGGTGTCCTGGGACAGGGACGAACGTCGGGCCGGGAACAAACACCATGCCCCGGAGGAACACCGGAGTGCACCCGAGGAACACGAGGTTGCGGAGGAACACGAGGTCGCGCGGTGGTGCCGGCTGCTCGAGGCCCACGGGGTCGAGTGCGATCCGGATGATCTGACCCTGGCGCGGCCGGATGTTCCCCCGGTTGTGACCGGCGCGACGATCGTGCACCCGGGCGGCGCGAAACCGGTCCGCCGGTGGCCGGCGCCGCGGTGGGCGCAGGTGGCGCGCACGCTCGCAGCCGCCGGCCACCGGGTGGTCGTGACGGGAAGTCCGGCCGAGACGGATCTGGCGGCGGCGGTAGCGCGGGACGCCGGACTGCCACCCTCGGCCGTGCTCGCCGGGGCGACCGACCTGCCCGCACTGTGCGCGCTGGTGGCCTCCGGGTCACTCCTGCTCGCGGCCGACACCGGGATCGGTCACCTCGCGACCGCCTACGGAACACCGTCCGTCCTGCTGTTCGGGCCGGTGTCACCGGCCCAGTGGGGGCCGCCGCCAGGCCGCGGCCAGCACGTCGCATTGTGGTCCGGGCGGCGGGGCTATCCCGCCGCGGCCACCACCGACCCGGGCCTCGCCTCGATAACGCCGCAGGACGTCCTGCGCGCGGTGGCCACACTGCCTTCGGGCCTTTAGCGCGCCGGTCAAGTAGTGCGGATCCCGTCCGCAAGCACCCGCACTGGCCATGATCCAAACGAATTTGTTGCCGTCCACGCTTTTCGGCCACATTAGCGTACACATCGACAAACTCGCACCGATCTTCTCGATAGCCAGCGCTCATCGACGCATGCCACCGTTCGCCAGGCCAGGCATGGTTACCTGACCGGCACTCAATTCACGCCGATCTCCTTGGAAATCGCGTTCGGACCCTCGTACACGCGGTCCGGGATCTTCTCCAGCAGCTGGATGATGCGCTGGTCGACGCCGTGTGACCGGGCGACGGAGAGGATCTTCTCCCGATCCGCCGGATAGTCCACACCGCCGAGGAACTTCTGTACCTGGATTGGGTTCGTCATACTGTCATCCCTCACCACCCTCGGACGGTCAAAACCCACCGCCGAGGATTCTCGCGCGTTTCGCTCCCGCTTCCGGCGCGCGGACCGGCGGGTACTCACCGGTCCACGTCCGCGTCTGCGCTCTCGTCGGTGCGCTCTCGTCGATGCCCGGCAACCGCTGGCGCAGGCGCCCACCAACGTCGATGTCCGTGGACGCCGACAACCAGGGGAGGTCAGCAAGGAGACGCCGACGCCGACGGCCACGGACGCCGGCGCGCCCGCGGCAGCGCGGACCCGAGACACAACAAGGCACAAGACGTCGGCCACCGGCGGCGTCCAGACACAAGGTGACGGTGGGTCAGGGTTCTCGAACGCAACCCGCCGTCGTCACATGCCGGCCTCACGGCTCTATCCTTCTCGCGTACTGTCTCCCGTCCTACCTTCTGTCCTTCTGTTCTTGCCGCCTGTGTTCTTGCCGCCTGCTGTCCACTTCGTGTGGCTCGAGCTTTCCGCTCGAGCCCGACCTGCCTCGGGTCCGACCTGCTGATGACCGACACCAGACCGCCTTCCGCCGACTCCCGCTCCGTCCAACCGACCGGGCCCGTCCCCGTTCCCGGGCAGGTACGGCTCGGGTGGCTCGACCTGTCCAGCGGAGCGAGCGGGGACATGCTGCTCGGCGCCCTGATCGGCGCGCTCGCCGGAGTGGGCCGGCCCGCCGACGTCATCGGCGAGGCTGTCGACGCGCTGGGGCTTCCCATCCGGCTGGACGTCAGCGCCACATCCCGGGCCGGTCTGGCAGCCACCCGCGTCCACGTCATCACCAGTAGCGACATCAGCGAGGCCGACGGCGAAGGCGGGAACAAGGGCGCCAAGGCTGCTCCTCATACCGGGCGCGGCAGGCATGGCAGTAATATCAGCCATAGCGGTCATGTCGGTGGACGGAGGGACGGACACGTCCGCCGCACCTGGCCGGACGTCCGCCGGCTGCTGACCCAGGCGCCGCTCACCGACACGGTCCGCGAACAGGCCGTGGCCACCTTCGCTGCACTGGCCGAGGCCGAGGCGATCGTCCACGGTATCCCTGCGGACGACGTGCACTTCCATGAGGTCGGGGCGCTCGACGCGCTCGCCGACGTGGTCGGCGTCTGTGCCGGGATCGCCGCGCTCGACCTCGACCGGCTCGTCGTGTCCGCGGTGGCGCTCGGTGGCGGGTCGGCCCGCACGGAGCACGGTGTCCTGCCGATACCCGGCCCTGCCGTCCTGGAGCTGCTGCGAGCCGCCGGGCTGCCGGGTTACGGGGGACCGGTGGACGTGGAGTTGTGCACACCGACCGGGGCGGCGCTCGTGGCGACCCACGCGGACGCCTTCGGTCCGCTCCCGCCGATGCGGGTGCACGCGATCGGTGTCGGCGCCGGCCGGCGCGACACCCCGGGCCGGCCCAACGTCGTCCGGTTGGTCGTGGGTTCCGCCCCGATCCCGGACCTGTCGGCGTCGATCTCGACGACCGGCACTGGCATACCCTTTTCCCGCGTTTCCCAAGCGCCGGGCACCCACACCACGGAGATCCCCACCGCGATCCTCCCCACCTCGGACATCCCCACCTCGGACTTCTCCGCACCGGATGCCCTCACCGCGGACGTCCCCGCACCGGATGCCCTCGCCCCGGACCTCCCCGCCGCGGTCGACGAGCTACTCATCGAGACCAACGTCGACGACCTCGACCCGCGCGCCTGGCCGAAGATCATGGCGACGCTACTGGCAGCGGGTGCCCGCGACGCCTGGCTGACGCCGATGCTGATGAAGAAGGGCCGTCCGGCGCACACGCTGTCGGTGCTCGTCCAGCAGCCACATGCCGATGCCGTCCGGCGGCTGGTCTTCCTGCACACCCCCACTCTCGGCCTGCGCGAGACGGTAGTGCGCAAGCGGGCCCTCGACCGTGCCTATCGCAGTGTGGACGTGGGCGGCGAAACCGTCGCCGTGAAGATCGGCATGCTTGCCGACGGCCGGATCGTCACCGCGCAACCCGAGTGGGACGACGTCCAGCAGGCCGCCACCCGGCTGGGCCAGCCGACCCGCTGGGTGCTGGCGGCGGCGACAGCAGCCGCGCTGAACACGGACGGACCGTTATTTCTCGGACCTAACCGGAATACCGGTGACAACACCGTCATCAGCGACAACACCGGTACCGGTGACGGCAGGGTACAGACCGACATGCGATCCTGAGCCGGCTCCGGCGGATATCGGTCGGTGCGGGCGGTGAGAGATCGACCGGACGTGCTCCCTCCCCGTGCGTGCCACGGGATTGCGGTCGGTCGGACGTACGTCCGACCCGATCGGATGATCGAACCGGCTGGTATGTCAATGTAGTGGGACGTGGACGTAGCGCACTTTGGACGCGAACCGATTCGGGGGAGTGACAATCGATGTCACCGTCATCGTCCCGCTCCTACCTTCCGCCGGATCCGGTCGAGTCGAACAACGAGACCTCATATGCCCTGCGGCTCCAGCAGGAACCCGTGCGACGGGTCAACGGTCCGGCGGATCCGCAGCCGGTGGACGTCCTCACGCCACCCCGCACCGGCGTGAACGGCGGCCCGCTCGGCGGACCTGCCGGCCCGCCGTCGGTTCCACCTCCGCAGGTAGCGTCTCCGCCCGTCTCACCACACGGTGGTGGACGCGGTTTCGACCCGCTCACCAGTTCATGGCCACAGGCGGCCTACGACCCGTCGCCCTCGTCCTGGCGCTCTCCCGGCACACCGGCGCCGGACGATGTCGCCGTTGGTTTCGCCGTGGTGGACAGGTACACCGAGGCGGACAACGTCGTGGCAAACAACGTCGCGACGAACAACGTCAGGCTCCGGGATTCCGGTCACGACACCGCCGGCTCGTGGCCCCGCCCATCCTTCAACCCACTGACCAACCCGTGGGCATCGGACGTCGGCGGCAACCCGCAGCCGGTGCCGTCGCCATCTCCTCCGCCGCCGTCCTCACCGTCCTTACCGCCTTCGGACACACCTGACACGTCCGTAAGCGGGTTGACACAGGATGCCGGCACGGGCGGTTCCGGTTCCGGCAACACACCGACCCCGAATGCGCCGGGTATGAACGCACCGGGTATGAACGGGCGGCCCTGGACCGAATCATCGGCCTACAATCCGCTGTTCGACCGTGAGATATTCCCTGGCGGTTTCATCAGCGCACCGCCGCCACCGGCCGATCGTCGGACGCCCGCTGTTCCGTTCCGGCACGAGGAGCGTCCGGGTGACGCTCGACGCCCCCTCGAGCCGCCGGACGCCGGCCAGAACCACGCCGGCCAGAACCACGCCAGCCAAGGCCACGCCAGCCAAGGCCACCGGGAACAGAACCACCAGGAGCAAGGACAGCGCGAACAGGCACACCTGCCGCATACACCGGTCTCCACACAGTACCCGGCGCCCGCATCGCCGCTGCCTTCACCAGCCGAGCAGCCAGCGGACCCGTCCACCGCGCCGTTCACACCGGTGCCCGGCGAGGATCCGTCGTTCCGGGGTGACGAGGGCTACCGCAACGAACAGCAGCTCGGCATGCCCTTCGCCGGCATTTCCGGAACAGCCTTTCCGTATCCCGACAGTTCCTATCCGAGCACCGAGTATCCGGCACCACCGCCCAGCCTCCGGCCGGGGTCGACCGGCCAAAGGCTGCGCGACAATGATTTTCGCGCAGCCGGAAGCCCTTCAGGAAAAAACAGCCAAAAGCTGCACGACAATGATCCGCGCGCCCGAGGTCCAGAAGCCGATCCGGCAGGTCCGGGAGACCCCCATGAAACGGCCGCCGAGATACCGATCGGTGGCATGTCCAGCCGTCTCATGACCAGCGCACTGCTCCCGACCCGGCCGGACATCGCGTCCCGGGGCTGGCGCAGGATTCTCTTCAAGGTTTCCGGCAGAACAATCAAGCTGGGACCCTCTGCCGATGAGGCCCGTCATCGCCGGCTGGTCGAGCACATCAGCACACCCCTGAATGACTGCCACCGGATCGCGGTCATGTCCCTGAAGGGCGGTGTCGGCAAGACGACCACCACCGTAGGGCTGGGCTCGACACTGGCGAGCCTGCGAGGGGACCGGATCGTGGCAATCGACGCAAATCCCGACCGTGGGACGCTCGGCGCCAAGGTACCGCGAACGTCTGAGAACACCGTCCGGGACCTGCTCGACAACGCCGACTCGCTGCGTCGTTACGTGGATGTGCGCAAGTATCTATCACAGGCCGGCAGCCGCCTGGAGGTGCTCGCGTCCGCGAACGCCCCGGAGATTTCCCGGGCGTTCGCGGACACCGACTACATCGCCGTCGACGACATCCTGCAGCGGTACTATTCGATCCTACTGACCGACTGCGGCACCGGAATGCTGCACAGCACCATGCCCGCCATCCTGGAACTCGCCGACACCCTGGTGATTGTCAGCAGTTCCAGCGCGGACGGCGGTTCCTCCGCCAGCGCCACATTGGACTGGCTGGAGGCGCACGGATACGCCGCGCAGGTCCGGAATGCGGTGACGGTTATCTCGACCTTCCCAGCGAACCGCGAGTCGGTCGGCCTGGAAACCCTCGAACAACATTTCGCCGCCCGCACCCGGCGGGTCGTCCGAGTACCTTACGACCCGCATCTGGCGGTCGGTGGAAGCATCGCCCTGGAAGAAATGCGAAAGCCGACCAGACAGGCTTTTCTGGAAATCGCCGGTGCGGTTGCCGAACAGTTCGGCCTGGAAGGCCGAAGAGAGCGCAATAATGATCTTTCCGCGCCCGGGGCGCTCAGCGGGTGAGGGCCGCCGTCACCGCACGGACGCCGGGTCGGCGTAACTGGTTGGCCACCGTGGAACGGCCCTCCATGATCCGCCCGAACAGGCCGAAGCCACCCGGCACGGCGGCCAGGAACGCATGCAGCAGGCCGGGACGGCGGACGAAGACCGCCTGCACCTCACGACCGGCGTCCATCTCGGGCCCCAGGACCGCCTCCACACGCCGGGGATAGTCATCCAGCGCACGCAGCTCGCCGGCGGCGGCGCGCGCGGCCGCCTCCCCGGCCAGACGTCCCGAACGCAGCGCGAACGAGATCCCCTCCCGCGTCCACGGGTCGAGCAGGCCCGCCGCGTCCCCCGCGACCAGCACCCGGCCACGGCGCAGCGGCGAGTCCGCGGCCCGCACGCGCGTCAGATGCCCCGAGTCGTGCAGCGGCGTGACGGCGTCCAAGCCGAGCCTGCGCACCAGGTCAGCATAGTAGGCGCGCAGTGCGCCGCCGTCGTCCCGTGAACCGATCACGCCGACGGTCAGGACGTCGCCCTTCGGGAACAGCCAGGCGTACGAACCGGGTACCGGGCCCAGGTCGAGCAGCGCCCGACCGGCCCAGCGACGCGCCACGGGGACGCTGACCGGGAACTCGCCCTCCAGGCCGACGTCCACCTGATCGAGGCGGACCCCGACGTAGGCGCCGACCCGCCCGGACGTGCCGTCAGCGCCGACGACGACCCGCGCGAGGACGTCCGGACCACCGCGTACCGCAACTGCGACGGGACCGTCCGCGACATCATGTTCGCGTATCCCGGTGACGTGAACACCGGTCCGGACGCCCGCACCGGCGGCGCGGGCCGACTCGACCAGCGCCTGGTCGAACTCCGAGCGCATCACCATGGACATCATCGGCCGACCGGGCCGCCTGCGGGTACACGTCAGCCGGCCGTCCAGGGAGACCGTGAGCTGGTCGATGCTCGTGCGGGTCAGCCGGGACAGGTCAATGCCAGCATGATCGACCGACAGGCCGACCAGGCCGCCTCCACAGGTCTTGTACCTGGGTAGCTCGGCGCGTTCGAGCAGGCACACGGTGGCGCCAGCCCAGGCCGCCGCGCGGGCGGCGCTGGCTCCCGCCGGACCGGCACCGACGACGACCACGTCGAACGTCTCGCCGGCTGCCCCCCGCTGGCCAAAGGCGGCGCGATCATGTTCTTTTCGCGCCGCCGGAGGCCCAAATCCCCGGATCACCGGGCCAAAGGCGGCGCGATCATGCTCTTCCCGCACTCGGGGTTCGGGTGGGTCGGTTGGCATCAGCGCAGGGTGAGAGTCCGGCCGACCACGCCGGCACGCATCCGGCGCTCCGCAGGGGTGAGCGGGGTACGGTCGGCGACTGCGCTCTCCAGTCGGTCACGCAGTGCCACAGCCGCTTTCTCACAGCTTGCCGCGTCGGCGTCCGGCGCCAGATCCCACACCGGGACGACCAGGCCGTCCACCCGGAACGAGCCGACAAAGCGAGATCCGTCACCCACAGTAAGACCGGCAGCCAGCGCGAGACGGGCAAGGGCGTCGAGCAACGGTTCCTCGTCGTACGGCTGGACCCAGCGCAGATGCGCCCGCTCGCCCGAACGGCACCAGTAGGCCGCGTCCACCGAGGTCAGCCGGGCCGTCGGGACCACGGCCGCGTTCGCCCGCTCCAGCAGGGCCGCGACGTCCTGGGCTGGGCCGCTACCGTCCTCGGACGGCGGGAGCCACCAGGTGAACCCGGAGTGGACGGTGATGTCCAACGGTGCGGGATCCAGCAGGTCCGTCAGGGTCGGACCGGCACGGCCTTCATCACCACGCGCACTTCCCGCCGGGGCGGGCCGTGGGATGACGGGCGTTCCGGGAGCGGCGTCAAGAGCCTCGAGCAACGCCCGGGCGATGTCGGTGCCCGCGTCGTCGCTTGCGACACCGGTCTGCATGGCGAGGAGGATCTCGCCGTTGTCACGGACGATCGCGGACACGGCCTGTGGCAGCATCGTGCCGAGCACGAGGGAACGGTTGGCATGCTCGGGATGCTGCTGAAGGTAAGCGGCGGCGAGCTTCAGCGGAGCGGTCGCGCTGGGCACCAGCTCACGCAGAGCCACCAGGTCCGGCTCGTCGACCCGGCCCGCAAAGGGACGCAGGATGGGTGCGGGCCGCCGCCGCACACCAT